>CAKQBP010000136.1 GCA_934216375.1 uncultured Veillonella sp. | reverse complement strand
GTGTACACCCTTACCGGTCAATGCGTTCAAATATACAGGCAATGTAGCTACTAATGTTTTACCTTCACCAGTACGCATCTCAGCGATATTACCATTATGTAGGCAAATGCCTCCCATTAACTGTACATCGAAATGACGCATGCCTAAAACACGTTTAGATGCTTCACGAACTACAGCAAACGCTTCTGGCAATAAGTCGTCTAACGTTTCCCCTTTTTGCAAACGACGTTTAAACTCATCAGTTTTTGCCACTAAGTTAGCATCACTTAATTTAATATAATTAGGTTCAATTTCATTAATATGATCTGCAATAGCACGCATTTTTTTAATTTCTTTTGCGTTATTATTGCCTAATAGCCTTTGTAAAAAGCTTAACAAACAAATCACTCCTCTACGGGACATCTTACATTATTTTATCTAACTTATTATAACGAAAAAGCCTTGAATAGTCAAAGAATTCAAGGCATTTCAAGATTATTTATAGTATTATTTTTGCAAAAAAGGTGGATGACTATTTTAAGTCATCCACCTTAATATAATAATCGGCTGATTTAAAGTAGAAAGGAGTTAGGATTAAGTTCAGCCGACATTATATATTATTAAAGTTCTGGCTCGATCAAACCATAGAAACCATCATGTCTACGATAAACAACATTCATCGCTTCAGTTTCAGCATTAAAGAACATAAAGAAATCATGACCAATAAGATTCATTTGTAAAATCGCTTCCTCAACATCCATAGGGCGCACAACAAAATGTTTGCGTTTTACAACTTCAATAGTTTCTTCTTCCACAGGAGCTGCCAAAGCTTCAGGATGGAAAGCTTCTTGTTTTTTGAAACGTTTAGCTAAACGAGTTTTATATTTATGGATTTGACGAACAATTTTATCTACTACTAAATCAATGGCTGCGTACATATCATCGTTAGTTTCCACACCACGAAGAACGATTTTATCAACAAAACATGTAAGTTCAATTGTAGATTTATCTTTTACAACGGATAAAACCGCTTGTGCATTTAACTCATCATCGAAGTAACGAGTCAATTTACTCAATCTTTTTTCGATATATGCTCTTAAGGCATCTGTCACTTCAATGTTTTTTCCTCTAATTGCTACTTTCATAAGTCAACACCCTTTCTAAAAATCATCCACGAGATGCGAGTGTGTGGTATTATATAACCTTATCCCTCGTGTTATATTTAATATTTCTACATCCAACTATAAAACTCCTTCTTTTTTATGTAAAAATTTTATATTTTTTGTAGAATTATGAATTAAATTTATATAGAAAATCAAAAAACCCCGATATTATATACTATCGGGGTTCAATTATATGTTGTTTTTATAATTTTTTTTGTATGTAATTACGCTTTAACAACGTTAGCGGCTTGAGGTCCACGGTTTCCATCAACAATCTCAAATTCTACATTTTGACCTTCAGTCAAAGATTTGAAACCTTCGTCTTGGATTGCAGAGTAGTGTACAAATACATCGCTACCGTCTTCACGTTCAATAAAACCATAACCTTTTTCTGCGCTGAACCATTTTACTTTACCTAACATGGTAACATCCTCCTAAAAATATATATATTGTCTTGCTGTCTTGCTCTATATGTGTATCATAACACAGCATGTATAAAATATCAAACAACAATATTTACATTTTTAATGAATATACAAACACCGAAAACAAGAATATTATTTAATATAAACCTCAACAATCCCTATATCTATATATGCTATAAATAATTATATGCGCCCTATAAATTAATTGTATACTTTTATAATCATAAGAATATATGAATTAAAAATTATTGTTTTAAAAAATAACTGTATAAATTATTGTTATATCACAAATATTTATAGCAATAATCGTGTTTTTTAGATTAATCTACACTTTAAATCTTTATACAAGCTCTTTACAATTAATAAATACAGCCTAAAGGTTATCAAATATATTAATAGATATTAAGCTATACATATATAATAAAAATTAATATAAATAAATAGGTTAAATTTAATGTAAAAAAACAGGAAGCAATTTCTAATTCTAGAATTTGCTTCCTATAATATCATTAATTAATCTATTAAAATTTTGTCTAAAAATGATTTTGTTCTTTCATTTGTAGGAGCATCGAATACGCGTTCAGGTGTATCATCTTCTAAAATCAAACCACCATCAACAAATAATACTCTATCAGCTACCTTTTTCGCAAAGCCCATTTCATGAGTAACAATGACCATCGTCATTCCGTCCTCTGCTAAAGACTTCATTACGTCAAGTACTTCACTGACCATTTCAGGATCAAGCGCAGACGTAGGCTCATCAAAAAGCATTACTTTTGGCTTCATAGCCAAAGCACGAGCAATGGCAACACGCTGCTTTTGACCACCTGATAAAGAATCAGGGTATGCATTGGCTTTATCAGCCAAACCTACTCGATCAAGTAAAGCTTGACCAATTTTCTGGGCCTCTTCCATAGATGTTTTACGAACCTTAGTTTGTGCTAACGTAAGATTCTCCATAACCGTCATATGTGGGAACAAATTAAAGTTTTGGAATACCATTCCCACTTCAGCACGAACATCATTCAATTTTTTCTTATCAGAAAGATCCATTCCATCTACGATGACCTTACCAGATGTAGGTTCTTCTAAGTAATTCATTGTCCGTAGTACTGTACTTTTACCAGAACCAGATGGACCAATGATTACGACAACTTGACCTTGTTCAATATGTAGATTGATACCTTTTAGTACTTCATTTTTACCAAAAGATTTATGTACATTTTCTAATTTAATCATTTAATGCTATATTTCCTTTCAAGATATCCAACTAATTGTGAGATAGTCACTGTCATAATAAGGTAAATCACAGCAACCGTACCCCAGATTTCAAAGGATGCATAGGTTTTAGCAATGATTAATTGACCACGACGTGTCAACTCCTCGAAGCCGATAACAGAAACTAAAGAGGAATCTTTCAGCATGGCAATAAATTCATTCCCTAACGGAGGAATAATTGCTTTAAAAGCTTGAGGCATAATGATGTAACGCATAGTTTGTCCCCAAGTTAACCCAAGAGAACGACCAGCCTCCATTTGACCTTTATCAATAGATTGAATACCAGCACGGAAAATTTCAGATACATAAGCACCAGAGTTAATACTACACGCGGTAACAGCCGCAATATATGGATCAATCCGTTGACCTGTAATCATAGGCAAGGCAAAATAGATTAGGAAAATTTGTACCAGTAGTGGTGTACCACGAATGATATCTACATAACATTTCGCAAGCAATCTAACTAATCTAAATTTAGATAAATTTGCTAAAGATACTAAAAGACCGATAAAAAAGCCACAACCCACAGACATGGCTGTAATTTCTACAGTCACTAGAGCACCTTGTAGTAAAAGCGGTAAATTATCCGCAATTAACCCCCAATTAAAACTCATAATCTCTCCTATTATTTAAATTCTAAAACTACTGGCATATCAGCAGGTGCATCTACATTAAACCATTTTTTATATAATGTATTAAATTCACCATCAGCCTTCATATCAGCAATTGCCTTATTGATTTCTTCTTGCAATGCTTTGTTATCCTTATTAATTGCTAAGCCCAAATATTCTTTAGTATTTGGATATGCCATAAATTTAATATGTTGGTCAGGATGCTTAGTACTGTAATATTGAGCTACAGGTAAATCGATTACAGTTGCATCTACTCCACCATTTTGTAATTCTAACAAAGCTTCATTACTATGGTCAAATTCTTTTACAGTAGTACCTTCAATTTTATGAGCTAAATCTGCACCAGTAGTACCTAATTGGGCTGCAATTTTTTTACCCTTTAAATCATCAAGAGAATTCACAGCCGTTCCATCTTTATATACTACTGCTAAAGCATTTTCATAATAAGGAGAAGAAAATAATACTTTTTCACTTCTCGCTTTTGTAATGGTCATACCAGATGCAGCAACATCAATATCATGTGTATTCAAAGCTGGAATCAAAGCATCAAAAGCTATATTTTTTAGCTCTACATCTTTATTAATACGTTTACCGATCGCACGAATCAATTCAATATCAAAACCTGTATAATCTTGAGATTTTTCATCTTTAAACTCAAATGGAACAAATGTAGCATTAGTGCCAACGACAATTTTATTAGATGTAGGTTGATTAGAGGAACCACAACCACCAACTAAAGAAGCCGCCATCACTAACATACAACCGCCAAGAATTATTTTTTTTACTTTGCTATTTAACATATTATCAACCTCATTATTTTAACTTACTACTACTTTATAATAGTATATAGATTAAGTATAATTATGTCAATAATTTTGTATATAATTTTAGATACAATCGCAAAATCTCTATATTTATATTTTAATTTTATACATTGTTTGTATAAATATTACGTTCATGTATAAAAACTTTCCCATAG
>CAKQBP010000135.1 GCA_934216375.1 uncultured Veillonella sp. | reverse complement strand
GCATCCACATCTACGTCATTACAAATGGAGGCTGCCACTGGTAACAAGAGGCGCAATGTAGTACCCGATTCATGGGGAACCACATTGCCTTTATGGGGCGCAGGATTAGGTGTAACAGTGACAACTTTATTTTCATACACAACGTGTGCGCCTAAGCCTCGTAAGGAGTCCATAGTAGCATCGATGTCTTTAGAGGTGCGGCTCAGCAATATCGTAGAAGGCGAGCTAGCAAGAGCGGCGCAAATCAACGCGCGGTGCGCATGAGCTTTTGCTGGGATGGACGCGATAGTCCCTGAAGGAACAGCGTTCGTTACGGAATGCATATAAATCTCCTTTATATCTCAGGTAAACCTTATTTTAGAAATAACAATCTATAAGACTATAAGCGGATAGCAGCCTTAGACTCGATAGGGAATATACCGATTATACTAATCAAGATAGGTAGCAAGTTCCTCGTGCGTTACTACCTTGAGTTCGCTGTGACCATAGCTAGTAGGTACTACGATTTTAATGGTTGCTCCTTCGCTTTTTTTGTCGTGTTTAGCGGCAGCTAGAATCTCTTCTTTGCTTATCGTTGTTGTGGTTGGCAAATCATGTGCTTTGATGAGGGCCTTTAATTTCTCTAAAGCCTCCGCATCTAATTCTCCATGTTTGACAGCACCTTGTGCCATGAGCACCATGCCAATAGCAACGGCATAACCGTGATGCACCTCGAAATGACTCGCTTTTTCGATGCCGTGACCAAAGGTATGACCGAGGTTTAAGAGGGCACGTACGCCAGACTCGCGTTCGTCTTGTTCCACGATATCCGCTTTTGCTTGTACGCAGCGGGCAATAACGCCACTTACACTACTGCGATGTTTAATTAATGGTCTGTTCTCGAGTTGTGTTAATAAACCTGGTACATCGAGGAAACCGTATTTGATAATTTCACCGCATCCATTAATCCATTCCATTTCAGGCAATGTATTAAGTGTTTCTGGATCACAGAGGACAAGGATAGGTTGTTTGAAAGCGCCCCATAGGTTTTTCCCGGCTTCGAGGTTAACTGCTGTTTTACCGCCTACAGATGAGTCTACTGCGGCTAATAGGGATGTAGGAACCTGAACATAGTCGATACCACGTAAATAGGTCGCTGCTGCAAAGCCCGCCATATCGCCTACAACACCGCCGCCAAGGGCGATGAGCAAGTCTTTGCGAGTCAATGATTGGGCTGCCATGTATTCTACTAAATCGATGAGTTGATGAGCATTTTTGGAGCTTTCACCAGCAGGGAAAACATAATCACAAACAGCATAACCCGCATGTTCCATATTAGCTTTCACAGAGTCCAAATAGTGAGGCGCCACATTGCTATTGCTGACGATGATAACACGGCAATTTGGTTTTAATGGTTTAATATAATCGGTGATGCGTTGTAAAGCGCCTTCCTCGATGACAACATCATACGGTGTAGACGCGTTAATATGGATGCGAGTCATAACGGTTCCTTTCTTAAAAGAATAAGCTAGTATCTATTATAACGGATACTAGCTTATTTGTGTGATATGTAAGATTATTTAGTGCATTCTACCAATGCTTGGCGTAACGCGTTAATTTCTTTCATAAGGCTAGTGAATTGGTCTGGACGCAATGCTTGCGGACCGTCGCACAATGCTTTGGATGGATCATTGTGAACTTCGATCATAAGGCCGTCTGCACCGCCGCCTACGGATGCAAGTGAAAGCGGACGAACCATGCGGCTCATACCTGCTGCGTGGCTAGGGTCCATGATAATTGGCAAGTGAGATAATTCATGCATCATAGGAATTGCCGTTACATCTAAGGTGTTGCGAGTCTTAGTTTCGAATGTGCGGATACCGCGTTCGCATAATACGATTTGTTCATTGCCTTCGGACATGATGTACTCAGCAGCCATCAACCATTCTTCGTATGTTGCAGATAAACCACGTTTTAAAAGAACTGGTTTATTTAATTTGCCCACTTCTTTTAAAAGCGTGAAATTTTGCATGTTACGAGCACCGATTTGAAGCATATCTACATTATCGAAGTATTGTAATTGGGAGATATCCATAACCTCGGAAACGATAGGAAGACCTGTTTCTTTTTTAGCAAGCTCTAATAATTCTAAACCTTCTGGACCCATGCCTTGGAAGGAGTATGGGGATGTACGAGGTTTGAAAGCACCACCGCGAAGGATGGTGGCACCAGCTTCTTTACATGCTTTAGCAGTGGCTAATACTTGTTCAGGTGTTTCCACAGAGCAAGGACCTGCCATTACTGCGAAGTGACCACCACCGATGAGGACACCACCTACATTGATTACAGAATCATCTGGATGGAATTTGCGGTTTGCTTTTTTGTATGGCTCTTGAATGCGAGTTACTTTATCTACGAAATCTAGAGACTCGATTTGACGCGCATCAAGAGATGCAGTATCACCAATCAGACCTAGAATATTGTATCGCGTTCCTTCTACTGGGTGGATAACAAATCCTTGAGCCTCTAATTCACTGCGTAAACGAGATACTTCTTCCGCTGCTGCGTTTTGTTTCAATGTAATAATCATGATAATTCCTCCTTGTAACTACAGTGAATAGTAGGGCTTACCATACGGATAGCAAACAAAAAGGGCTACCCGTAAGCTAATACGGGTAGCCCTTTAACTATTCTGTGAGCAACTAATGTTGAAAAATCCTTAATTAGCGCATCACAAATAGTTCCTTACCCGTACGTTGGATAAAGAACCAATAAAAGTATTGTTTTGTTGTGAGGCTAATTTGGTTAGTCATCTTTGGTTGCTCCTTTCTAAAATGTTGGGTATAGTATAAACCCAAATGATAAAATTATGCAATACTTAAAAGTAAATTTCATGTAAATTTTAGAAAATAATTGTGATGGGAATCAGTCAGATATGATTTCTTTTGTGAAAACTACGAGGCTTTTGATATAATGATTATAAATATTCTTGAGGTGTTTATAAAGGTCTTTTGTAATATATTTTGATATCTTTACGAATGTATTTAGAAGCAGAAAGGGTACTATATGATGATTCAAATCTTAGATCATATTACTGATGAAATAAAACAAATTCGTATTGATGTGTTTATGAAAGAACAAGGCTTTTCAAAAGAGTTCGATGAAATTGACGAGACTGCAAAATTTGTTCTCTTATCTATCGATGGTAAGGCGGCAGGTACATGCAGATATTTTCCTGGTAAAGAGGTGGGCTCTGCTTATATCGGGCGTCTAGCGGTTCGTAGAGAATTTAGAGGGCAACGTTTGGGCGCTACCATTATGATTGCTGCAGAGAATACTATTCGCCGTGACGGATTTAAGACGTGCTCCTTGTCGGCACAAGTACAGGCACAAGCGTTTTATGAAACTTTGGGATATGTAGCGGAGGGCGATACATACCTCGATGAAGGATGTCCGCATATTCTGATGAGAAAAGAGTTGTAGGGAAATTTATGTGTGGAGGGACTGTTTTATAAAATTATTGATAATTTTATTTACTTCAGTTGGGTTGTCAACGTTGGCATTATGACCTGCATGAGGAATTATTACTAAATCGAATCCGGTTCTTTTGTGCCATTTATGACAATATTCTTTTACCTTCCCCAGATTATCGTGTTCACCTATCATAATAAGAACAGGACAGGTGATATGTAGATTTCTGTTATCTACCATCATTGCATTATAATATTGCTGCAATAGTTCCGAATATTCTCCTTTTGAAAAAATACTGATCATTTGTATCATATTATCATATCCATCTTTTGTAACAGCGGCCTTTTTTGCGGCCGCTGTTTTTAATGTTCTCCATGGATAGAATTTTATAATTGACTTCATATTGCGCAATAAAAAGAAGTCCATTTTACTATAATAATCTGTACCATAAGGAGAAGTTCCAATGCCAATAAACAAACTGATTATATCAGGATATCTACACATAAACGCTTGAGCAATATAGCCGCCGTATGATTGCCCTATGGCAATAAATCGTGAGATATTGTGTTTTTGTAGAATGGAATATATGATTTCTACTGCAATATCCATGGAGAATTGAGCGAAAGGTCTTGATTTACCATGTCCGGGGGCATCCCATATAATCATATTATAAAAGGTATTGAAGAAACTAAATTGCTGATTAAACATAGTATGATCCGCTGTTAATCCGTGAAGACAGAAAATAGTCGGTTTATCTGTTTGCCATAGATTATTGGTCCAGTAATATATAGAACCCCATTTTGTGTGTAGTATGTGTTCTTTCATGTCTTTCTCAATATATTTATCTGCGTTCTCGTAGTTATGTGCTTAATTTATCTTTAATATGCTGTTTATATTAATAAATGTTTAATTATGGGAAAATGGGCTATATTATTCTAAATCATCAAAATCAAATGCCGCTGCTTTTGTATAGTTCGTCACTTTTGCTTCGAAGAAGTCCGTTTTTGTACTATTCAAGTTGGAGAAGCTTTCGAT
>CAKQBP010000134.1 GCA_934216375.1 uncultured Veillonella sp. | reverse complement strand
CCTTTAATGTCCTCGGAAGTGTATTTAGTAGTAGCACCACTAGTATATGTAGTTTTTACTGTACCAGAGAATGCATGGTTAACACCAAGACGAGTATATAGATTACCTGCGCCGAAATGTTTACCGATTTCAAGGCCAAGACCGCCTACTGTACTGCTCACACCAGACTGATCTACTTTCATACTGCCAGCATTGAAGCTATCACCACCAAAGTGAGTATAGCTCAATTGTGCTTGTGGTTCAATGTATGTACCATTTGAAAGTTTCACGGTTTTACCATAGCGTGCACCAATTGTATACGCATTAGCTTTAGTCTCACCAGAAAATTTTTCACCAATCTCATTACGAACAGTGAAATCGTTAGATGCACGACCTACTTGGGACTCAATATGGATATATTGGTTGTTACCAAGATCTTTTAAGCCATACGCACCAACAGCAAAGGCTTTCTCCTTACCAGAGCCGTTGAAAACGTAATCATCGTTACCACGAAGATAAGAAACTTGTCCTCCTACGGTCCAACCGCTACCAGTTTTAGCATCGTAACCACCTTGGATACGAGTGTATGTTGTATCTGTATCGATTCCGTTTCCATCAAAGCTATATTTACCTCCACCAACGCGAGCCCAAATACCTGTTGGTTCGCCTTGTTGTAATACACGTGAACGATACATATTATCTGTCAACGTTCTCCAGCCATTAATATTACTCATAATGGCGGAACGAGCGCCGCGCATATGTGGCGTATCAAACGCACCCATATTCACATGCATCTGAGGATTCTGCTCAAGAGCTGGTTTTTGATTTTCTTCAGCTTTTGGCGCTGGTTGCGGTGTAGGTTTCACCTCCGGCTTAGGTGTTGGTGCCGGAACCGGTTTTACCTCAGGTTTCGGAGTCGGTTGCGGTGTCGGTTTTACTTCTGGCTTAGGAGTTGGAGCCGGTGCCGGTTTCACCTCAGGCTTCGGAGTCGGTTGTGGTGTCGGTTTTACTTCTGGCTTAGGCGTTGGAACCGGTGCTGGTTTTACCTCAGGTTTCGGAGCCGGTTGCGGTGTTGGTTTCACCTCAGGCTTCGGAGTCGGTTTCGGTGTTGGTTTCACCTCTGGCTTAGGTATTGGCGCTGGAGTTGGTTTTGGTGTCGGTTTCACCTTACTATACTCATATTTGCCTTGACCATTTTTATCTGCTTGCCATGTAATAGCACCTTCCTTAGCATAACCTTCGGTTAATACTTTAAAACGTGCAGATTCAGCACCTGCAGAGGCAATAGCAACTGTGCCTTGAAGATTTCTTTCACCATTTACATAGTTATGGTAGTACACCTTATGTGCCAAGTTATCTAAAATTTTATTTACATTATCTTCACTAGACAAGTCTAATCCCTTACGACTCGTATACATATGAGCACCGGAATTAGGTGCCGCACTTGTAATATGGATATCACCACCCCAGAAGGATTCTGGAGTCAATCCATTTACAATATTAGTTCGTGGCGTATATTCTGGATTTTCCGTATCATCGTACTCGCCATTTGGATCATACACAAAGTTTACATGACCTTCTAACTTATCAATGTGAATTTCGTTATGCTCACTTTGAGTTACTATGGATTCAAAATTACGATTTTTTGAACCTACCAAACGATGTACCCGACTTGGAGTTGTCATTGCACTATAACTAGTACCATTCAAACCGCCTTGATACATGTGGTCCCAATAACCTCGCTCACCAAGAAACACATTAATATGATTTGGTTGTTTTGCATTTTTATCTGCTAAATTGAGAGCAAAACCAGTCCATAGTACTTCATCACTCTCTACACCAATATTAATTTCAGATGGATGTGTTGTGCTGCCATCGATGCGTACATCACCTTCAATAGACATATCATGACCAGTAAAATTACCCTTATTACCATCTACGCCGAGATTTACAGTGCCTCCTTTAGCAATTACAAGTGGATTGCTGTCACGACCAACTTGAAGATCACCATTTTTAATATTCACAATACTACCATTTTGGCTAGTAATGATAGTCTTTCGTCCATTAGTTAGTCTACCAGATACGTAATCTGCATTAATAGTACTCTTATTATCTGCATCAATACCATACAGTGTCCCTTGTACCTTTCCCAAGTTTAAGGTTTCACCCTTAACAGCACTAATAATAGTATCTTCTGCCATTACATGAGGCATTACAGAGCTAGCAATCGTCAGAGCAATCGCTAAGGATAAGTTCGCTTTACACACGCGTTTCATAAGAACCCTCTCTCATTCACACTATAAATTATAATTAAACATTTTTAATTATAATTTATAAGCCTATTATTGTAAACATAAGAAAACTGTTTTATCACAAAAAAAATAAATAACAAAAAAAAATGGTAGTATACCTAAGTTCCTGCCCATAATTATAAATAATCTATTGAAAGCTATATTATCGTTCATTCGAGTTTGACGATATATGTGATTATCTCTATAATCTAACTAGATAGCCAGACGAGTAGTTGCGTCGGGCTCATCTCGAAACTTAATAGAAATTAGGAAATGGCCTTTTCGTTTTATCTAGCTACCAAGCGGTAACGAAGGGCTATTTGCTTTTTCCAAAACCAATAAGAAGGCAGAAACACTTTGTTTCTGTCTTCTTGTTTATCTACGCGCCACGCGCATAGCTGCCATCATGCCTGGAGATTTCCAGACGGATTGGCCATTATCCGATACGAGTTTATTATTATCGTAAAACACGTCTGCATTGTAATAGTTATCATCGCTAGATGTCACTTTATAGCTAAGACCTGCTGTTGTGTACACCGTAAAGTTGAGTATATCCCCCACTCGCTTTACAGAGTCTTGATCTACATACCAGTTATTACCGAGATATGTCGTAGCATACACATCTTGACGAGCTTCTACATCGTTTGTGCTAATGCCAATTAATACAAGCAATACCGCTAACATATACAAGAATTTACGCATTATAATTACCTCCCGTTTTATGGTAAGAATACTTATATATTATACCAAAAAACACCGATAATCGCATTATAATGGCAGTACTTTCTCAACCCTTGACTGAATCCGGTCGAGACTTGGCGTAATTGCTTTCATCACAGGTTTTTCTATGAAAGCTAACCGCACATAATCTACGGTCATACCGACGACAAAAATGAGCGCCACTACAAAGATTGCATACAGAGGTAATAGTATTGAATCATAGTACTGATACGTTGCCAATGCATTATCCCACATGTAATGAAGGAATAGCTTATTATCATGCAATAGGTATATGCCAAAGGTAGTAGATGCTACCACATTAATCCAAGGACGATAAGTAATCTTTGCTTTCAAAAAAATAATAAATAAGCCAATACCTAATAGCAATTGAAAGAAGCCATAATCATTTTGCGTAAAGTAGAAAATCTGTTTCATATACACTGGATTCGTCATGGCTAGTACATCGACAAGGATGTCCCCTAGAAAGGCCCCTACAAAGCCTATGGCGCTAAAAATAATACCTATTTTCTTTGTTATATGTGAGCCATACAGCTTGATGTACGCCCCCATCGAATAGAATATGACAAAGGAAAAAATATGTTTGAATCCAAAGGTGGTATGCGGTACATTAGGCCACAAATTCAATGCCGTCGGTATTAAGAACCAAATTACCGTGGAAACCACTAGAAGCATAACGTAGTATTTATGCTGTAGCCAACGAAGTACTCGATTAATAATAGGCGTTAGTAAATAGAGGACTAAAAAGTTTTGAGCGAACCAACTCATGGCGCCAATGGGCAATAGCGCAAGCATCATATTTCTTGATGTCACCGTATCGAGTCCTAATCCCATAGCCACGCCCAACATGGCAATGCTGTAAAACCATATTTGACCTACTAACTTGGCAAACTTGTGTAGCTTAAAACTACTAGAAACCATAAAATAGCCCGTTATCATAACAAAGGCAACTACACCAGCCTTGCCTCCAAGTCCAAATACTTGGAGAAACACCTTATTAAACGTTAAATCTGGCGTAAAGGGGAAACAACCGTGCACGCTAAAATGATGCATAATAATCAGTATCATCGAAATGATACGCAACAATTCAATATTGCTCGCTCTCATTCTCTATACCTCATATTCTTCCTCTCAAACTATATGAATACTACGCCAACTAGTAACTACCTAGATGACTTGTATACATCATAAAATACATGAAATATATGAGAATGTTGTGACAAATTTTACACATAAAAAAGACAGCTGATATAATCAACTGTCCTTATAAATTATATATTATCAAGTTATCTAATATACTTGTTTTTAACATATACGATTCGGTACGACTATTTTTTACCCTTATGAGATGTTCTTCTCATATTTTATATAATCAATTAAATTTCTATATCCTGTTACCATGTTAATCTTGGGTTTCCACCCTAACGACTGGATTTTTTCACTATTTAGAATAAATTTTACATCATGTGCATATCCATAT
>CAKQBP010000133.1 GCA_934216375.1 uncultured Veillonella sp. | reverse complement strand
TGTTAGTACCAATTATTTTGGGGATTGTATTGAATTACTTTATTGGCGCAAAAATTGAACCTGTAAAATCTGTATGCCCAACAATTGCGGCTATCGCGGTATTGCTTATTTTGGCAGCTGTAACTGCAGTTAACCAGAAGCAAATTGCCGAAACTGGTTTCATTATCTTTGTAGCATGTTTAGTACAAAATTTGAGTGGTTATGTTGTGACATACTTGGTATGTAAAGCCCTCAGTATTGATGTGTCATCTCGTCGTGCTATGCAAATCGAAGTGGCTATGCAAAACTCTGCATTATCCGTATCTTTAGCGCTTAAGCACTTTACACCACAAGCTGCGGTAGCAGGTGCAGTATTTTCCATTATTCATAACTTTACGGGCTCTATCTTTGCGGGGATTTGCCGTAAACATGATGATCAAGAAAAGTTAGAAAACGCATAATATTAATCCTCATCATTTCTAATTAAGTTGGCTAAAATACGCATGTATGATAGACTAATAGATACATTTGAAAGATGAGGATTTTTCTTATAATTATTGACATTCTATAGCATTATTGGTAGAATAATTTTATATATAAATATAGATTATATAATAATAGCTGAGACTGAAAGAAGTACTCTACAACTAACTTTTTAGCGAGAACCGATGGTGGGAGGGTTCATGGATAGGTAGATGAAATGCATTCACGAGCTGACACTCCGATTATAGGTAGGTTTGTCCGGCGACGCACCGTTATGCGATGAGTGGGTACCACTGTTGGTGCCTAACAGAGTGGAACCGCGGACCATCGTCTCTGTATGAGATGAGAGGTCTTTTTTATTTACAAAAATGGAGGCATCGGTAACGATGAGAGAAATTACAGTTTATAATACTATGACACGCCAAAAAGAGGTATTCAATCCTGTTACACCAGGTGAGGCAAAAATGTATGTATGTGGTGTTACACCATATAATCATCCTCATATTGGCAATGCACGTCCTTTCGTAACTTGGGACGTAATTCGTCGCTATATGAAACATGTAGGCTATAAAGTAACATATGTACAAAACTTTACTGATGTGGATGATAAAATCATCAACACTTCTAATGGTGAAGGTGTCTCTTGGGATACCATTGCAAACCGTTATATCGATAGTTATTTTGAAGTAATGGATGCGTTAGGTGTACAACGTGCAGACATTTATCCACGTGTATCTACACATATTGATGATATCATTGCTATGATTCAAACATTGATTGACAAGGGCTACGCCTATGAACTCGATGGCGATGTATATTATAGTGTAGAGAAATTTGAACATTATGGTGAGTTATCTGGTCGTACATTAGACGATATGGAAGCAGGCGCACGTATCGAAGTAGATGGTCGTAAGAAGAATCCTATGGACTTTGCTTTGTGGAAAGCAGCAAAACCTGGTGAACCTTATTGGGAAAGCCCATGGGGGAATGGTCGTCCAGGTTGGCACATTGAATGTTCTGCTATGAGCCAAAAATATTTAGGTACAGAATTTGACTTCCATGGCGGTGGTAGTGATTTGATTTTCCCACATCACGAAAATGAAATTGCTCAATCAGAAGGTTGCTCTGGTCAACATCCAGCAGTGCGCTACTGGTTGCATAATGGTTTTATCACTATTAATTCTGAAAAAATGTCTAAGTCCTTGAATAATTTCTTTTTGGTAAAAGATATTTTAGAACAATATAGTCCTGATGCATTGCGTTACTTCTTATTGAGCACGCATTACCGTAGCCCATTAGATTTCTCTGATGAGCGTTTAGAAGAAGCTAATAAATCTTTGGAACGGTTAAGCACAGCTATTGAAAATCTTCTTTATCTTGAAAAATGTGAACCAGGTGCATGTGATGAAGCTCAACGTTTATTAGAAAAAGCGAAAGAATACGAAGAAGAATTTGAGGTTGCCATGAGCGATGACTTCAACACGGCTTTAGCAACATCTAGCATGTTCGGTCTCGCAAAGGAAATAAATATTTATTATCAAGCAGTAACAAGTAGAGAAGGCGTTGTTTGCCAAGAGGCAATTGCTGAAGTAAAACGCATTTTCAAATTTATGACAGATGTTATTGGCGTTCTCGAAAAAGCTTGGGAAGGCAACACGGGCGCCAATGCTGCTGAATACGAAGAATTAATGCAAGTTATTCTTTCTGTACGTCAAGCTTGTCGCGAACAAAAACAATGGGCATTAGCTGATTGTATCCGCGATCGATTATCTGAGATTGGTATTACCATTGAGGACTCTCCTCAAGGTGCACGGTGGAAAAAACGTGAAGTTTAAACAATTTCAATTCTTAAAGAATGAAGCGATAAAGAAACTAACGGCTCTTGAAGAAGAGCCGCTTCGTTTGCGCAAACGAACAATAGAGGAGTGCTTAAGTGCTGATGCAGTTATGCTAGCATATATCGGTGATGCAGTATACTCCATGTATGTGCGTGAACGCGTGGTGCAAATGAATATCACAAAGGTACAGATATTGCATACAATTGTTACTGAATTTATTTGTGCTAAATCACAGGCAAAAGTATTGCTAGAAATAGAAAATACTTTCACAGAAGATGAACAAGCTATTGCACGCCGTGCTAGAAATAGTAATGTAAACGTGCCTAAAAGTAGTACTGTTCAAGAATATCGCAGTAGTACGGCCTTTGAAGCAGTACTAGGATTTCTTTACGAAACGCGCCAAGAGGAGCGCTTACAGCATATTATGGGGCAAGCCTTTTCTATAACTCTACGAGGTATGTAGTATGGATAATTATATTGTAGGTCGCAATGCGGTTAAAGAAGCCCTTAAAAGTGGCCGTTCTATTCAACGTATTCTGGTCAGTGAAGATAAGGTAAAAACAGGGTTAGCTGATATTGTAAATCTTGCTAAATCTCAAGGTATTGAAGTTAGACCAACACCAGTTAAGCAGATGAATAAGTACGATTTAGAGGTACCACATCAAGGGGTTATAGCTCTTGTATCGGCCGTTCAATTTAAAGAATTGGGAGAGGTATTACAAGAAACAACACATGAGGTTCCTTTACTCATCTTAACGGATGGTGTTGAAGACCCACATAATATGGGAGCCATCATTCGTACTGCTGAATGTGTGGGAGCGACGGCTGTACTTATTCCTAAACGACATAATGCGCCTATTAATGCTACTGTTGCAAAGACATCTGCAGGTGCTATTGAACAAATTCCACTTGTACAAATTGGCAATGTAGCGCAAACCATTAAACAACTTCAAAAACAAGGGTTTTGGGTAATGGGGGCTCATATGGAAGGCGATCGTACCTTGTATGAAGCTGATATGACAATTCCTACGGTTATCGTCATTGGTAATGAAGGTAAGGGGATTAGTCGCGTTGTAAAAGAAGCTTGTGATTTCCTTGTAACAATTCCTATGTATGGAAATTTGAATTCTTTGAATGCATCTGTTGCAGCTGCAGTTCTTATGTATGAGGCGGTACGTCAACGCCAAGCGAAATAACTATGCTGAAAGATATCTTAATTGTAGACGGATACAATGTAATTTTTGCATGGACTCATTTGAAGAAGCTGGCTCATGAGTCCTTAGAGCATGCGAGAATGGAACTTCGAGATAGATTGTTAAATTATGGGAAATTCAAGGGCTATGAAGTAATCCTTGTGTTTGACGGTAAATATACAAAATCTGGAGGCTCTATTGAATCCATTACAAATGGATTCATTGAAGTGTATACTGAGGATGGAGAAACGGCGGATTCCTTTATTGAACGAGAGGTATTTTTACGTAAAGGCAAATATACTAATGTATATGTTGTAACCTCTGATGGAGCAGAACAAAATCAAATTCTAGGCTCTGGAGGGTTGCGTATTCCTGCTCGTGAGTTGCAAAATATGATTCGTATAGCTAAGGAAGAAGAACGACTTCAATATGCTCATGAACATAGACGTGATCAATTTTCAGTGCGTCGTAATGAAGTGGGAGGTTTATTATCTCCTGAAGTTGCTGAAAAGCTTGAGAAATTGCGTCGAGGTCATTGATAGTTGAAAATCATATACTGTTCCAGTATAATGAATATATTGGTTTTTCTCGCTCAATTGTAAGGAGGAGCTTATGAAAATGATTCATACACGCAAGTCCGATTACAATTTCAAGGAAATGACCGATGAGCAAGTTGTGGTCATAGCTCAGGAAGAGCAAAATGAGTTTGCAATCGATTATATTGTTAATAAATATAAGAACTTTGTAAGAGCTAAGGCTCGCTCCTATTTTTTGGTAGGTGCTGACCGAGAGGATATCATCCAAGAAGGGATGATTGGACTCTATAAGGCGACGCGAGATTTTAAACATGATAAATTAGCGTCTTTTAGAGCCTTTGCGGAACTTTGTATAACTAGACAAATTATTACAGCTATTAAATCGGCTACAAGACAAAAACATGCGCCTTTGAACTCCTATATATCCTTAAATAAACCGGTGTATACAGAGGACTCTGAGCG
>CAKQBP010000132.1 GCA_934216375.1 uncultured Veillonella sp. | reverse complement strand
TTGCCATTCACTGCTGAATAATTGATGAATCAAGGCGGTACAACCATTTGGTTGTACCGCCTTTTTGCGTTTTCGGGGGAGGGAATATAATACTAATAATTTTATTTCTCCTAATGAATGATAAATTGTAATTAAGAATTAACCATAGTTGTGAGAGATATAGTCTATAGAGCTCAAAAGGCCTGCGTGTTATGCGTTGTGAGCATAATATGATTTATAACTTTAATACCCTTAGTAAATAGGCATATTCATTGAGCGTAATAAATATTCAAGAAAGTAGATGTAAAGATATATCTTAGAAATTTATAATAATGCCATTAAAAATAGAACTTACATGCCTAATCTATATAACTGAATTAATCAACCTAATGTATATGCTCATAAAAAATTATAGATTTTATACTATAATAAAAGTATATACATATTACTGTAAAGTTCAGTGAAAGGTGGTAAGTACATGGGATTGTTGAAAAAAGATATATCCCGTCGCCAGTTTATTGGTGGTGCTTTAGCTTTAGCGGCGGCCTCAGCGGTACCTTCGTTTATACGTGGTGCCTACAAGCCAACCCAGTCTGACTCCCTTCAAGTGTGGACTTGTGGTGGGTTATCGGAAGCATTTCTTGATTTGAATCAGGTCTATACGATGCACACAGGGCATAATATCCAGTACACTGGTGCCTTTGCAGGGGCTATTGGTAAATCTTTGTTGGCAGAAAAAAGTCGCACCGAAATCTTTGGAGCTCGCGGATTAGATTTAGCAAAAAATATGCGCAAAAAAGGGATAAGTATCGCTTTTGAGCCGCTATGTTTTACAGACTACGTCATAGTCACACCTAAAGGTAATCCTGCCGGTATTCGTGATCTTAAGGATATGGCGGAGCCCGGTGTACGCGTCATGTTGCCGTTGGGTGCATCTCCTCCAGGTAGTGCATCTGTAAAGGGGGTCATGAAACTGTCTGGGTTAACCGATGGCATCATGAAAAACTTGATAGCAGAAAATGCTTGTGTTATCTCCATGATGTGTGATCTCGTAGAAGGCAAGGCAGATGTGTCCATTATTGAAAAACGCCTTACCACACATGACCGGTTTAAGGATCGTATCGAATATTTCGACATACCTGCACAGTTTGTGCCGCCTGCACCGCTGACTTTCACTATTAACACAATGAAATATGTACAAGATCGTGCGTTGGCTGCCGATTATATTGAATTTACACGGTCCCAAGAAGGACAACAAATCTTAGAAAATCACGGATTCACATCCGTTCATAGTGCGAGAGGTCTCGATTTGATAGAAAGGTTTGGTGTAAAAGATGTGTAATCAATGTCCATCATCTACAACCTGTGGAACTCAAGTCAGTTCTGGTGTATCTGGGAAACAAGCCCCTAAGAATTTAACGCGTTGGCGTCGGATCGTACAGTTTATCTTCCTCTTTATTATGGGGAAATGGGTGTACTATGGTGTATTCCGTTGTCCTTACATTGTTCCCTTTGTGAACTGTGAAAGTTGCTCTATCATTTCTTGCTGGGGTCGTATCACGACGTACTTTTATGCGTGGTGGATTATCTTGCCGATTATGGTCGTATTATTTGGACGTGCTTTCTGTAGCTGGTTCTGTCCAAGTGGTTGGGTTAACCAAATGCTAGGAAAAATATCTATGGGACCACTAAGAAATTGTAAATATTATATGCGTTTCCTTCAACTAGGTATGGTAGCAACAATAATTTTAGGTCTCGTAGTATATTATAAATTTGGCAATCCCCGTATCATGATTCCTATACGGACGAGCGATGAATACTTTAATGCTGTTATTTTATCCATGCAGTTTTCCGAATGGTATTGGGCGGCTCGTACTATAACCGTAGTTTCAATTATTGCTGGTTCTCTTATTATCGCCAATGCTTGGTGTCGCTTTGTATGTCCTTTCGGTGGCGTCATGGAATTGCTTCGCAAGATTTCTATTTTTAAAATTTATAAAACGAAAGATTGTGACAATTGTGATGCATGCTTGCGCGTATGTGAAATGGGAACACGACCAAATGAAATGAATTGTACCAATTGTGGTGACTGCTTGCATGTGTGCCATAAAGATGCCATTAGATTTGGTCGGAAAGGTTAGCTATGAAAAAGATTCAAGGACAAAGTTTCCTACAAAATCATCCGTGTTACAACAAGGATGCTTCTGCTAATTGGGGCCGTTTACATTTACCAGTAGCTCCCAATTGTAATATTCAGTGTAATTATTGTAATCGCATGTACGACTGTGCGAATGAAAATAGACCTGGTGTAACGCAACATGTATATACGCCATATGAGGCAGCGGCTTTTGTACGCAAAGTATTTGAAACTCGTCAAGATATTTCCGTAGTAGGCATTGCAGGACCAGGGGATCCTATGTGTGATGCGGATAAGACGCTTGAAACGTTCCGACTTGTGAAAAAAAATTTTCCTCATGTTATGCTTTGTCTATCTAGTAATGGGTTGGCAGTGCCTGATTATGTTGATGAAATTGCTGATTTAGGGATTACACATGTAACGATTACGGCTAATGCCATCAATCCGGAAATTGCAAAAAATGTATATGCTATGGTTCGTTACGATGGAAAAATCTACAAAGGTATCGAAGGGGCGCGTATTCTATTAGAGCGTCAGGCTGAAAGTATCCGAAAACTAAAGGAAAAGAACATCATTGTTAAAATTAATACGGTAGTAGTGCCTGATGTAAATATGGACCATGTGCCAGCTATTGCTAAACAAGCGGAAACATGGGGCGTAGATTTGATGAACTGTATTGCGATGATTCCTGTTCACGATACGGCCTTTGAAAATCATCGTAGTCCAACATCAGAGGAAATCGACAATATGCGTCAATTTATTGGTCATTACGTACCACAAATGACACATTGTAAGCGTTGTCGTGCTGATGCTATTGGTCGATTGTGTGAAGCATAAAAGGCTATATACTTAAAGTACATAGCCTTGTTTTGATTATTAGATCTTATTTGCTATTGTTGTTAACGCAGATAATGCAGTTTCAATATCCTCCATTGTATTAGCATAGCCAAAGGAAAAGCGCACGGTTCCTTCAGGATAAGTACCTAAAGTTTGATGTGCTCGTGGTGCACAGTGGAGTCCAACGCGCGTCATGATGTGATAGGTTGATTCTAGTTCGTAAGCAACGCTCGCAGCATCAGCTCCATCAATTGTGATTGAGACGACAGCAGTTCGGTCCTGAACATCTTGCTTACCAATGATGTTAATGCCATCTATCGGTCGTAAGCCTTTGAGGAAGGCTTCTGTTAAAGCGAGCTCGTGGTTGTGAATGTTTTCCATACCCTTTGATTCAATAAAGGTGAGACCTTCGTTGAGACCTATGATGCCTGGTAGGTTTAATGTGCCTGACTCAAAGGCGTCGGGCATATTCGTAGGCATCGTTTCTAAATGTGAGAAACTACCAGTGCCACCAGCAATAAGAGGGGTTAAGGATTGAGCCATTTCTTTGGTTAAGATCATGCCACCAATACCTTGGGGGCCTAATAAGCCTTTGTGACCTGTAAAGCAGAGGGCATCTATTTGAGATTCTTTTACATCGATAGGTATGATACCAGCTGTTTGTGCTGCGTCTACAATAAAATGTAGATGATGATCTTTGCAGATTATACCGATTTCTTTAATAGGTTGTATGGTTCCACATACATTGGACGCGTGATTAACAATTATAGCTACTGTATTTGGACGAATGAGTGACTCAATAGCGTCTAATTTGATAGAACCTGTAGTATCACAAGAGATAGTATCAAAGGTAATACCTTCATTGAGTAGCTGTGTGAGCGGTCTCATGACAGCATTATGCTCCATAGAGCTAATCAGTACATGGTCTCCTGCTTTCAATAGCCCCTTGATAACCATGTTTAAACTCATCGTCACATTTTGAGTAAAAAAGACATGAGAAGGATCGTGTCCGTTAAATAAGCTGTTTAATCGCTGCCGTGTTGTATAGATAATATCCTCTACATCATAGGCGAGGGCATAGGAGCCACGATTGATATTGATGCCTCTATTCGTTATATAGTCTGACATAGCACTAGCCACAGTTGGTGCCTTTGGAAAGGTGGTACTAGCATTGTCTAAATAGATAGATTTCATAGGTAATCTCCATGAATAACAAGGTGTATTTATGGTTATTATATCATGAGTATAATGTTTGATAGGATAAGAGCGTATACTCATATAGTTATAGTGTAGTTAGTTTGAAAGGAGTTTATTATGAGTGGGTCTCATGAAAAACGGAATTTAATTATTGCAGGCCTTATTATTGGTGCTATTGCAGGCTTTCTCGTACTAGCTGGCAATCCGGCTAATATGGGCTTTTGTATTGCTTGCTTTATTCGCGACACTGTAGGTGGTCTTGGTATGCATCGCGCTGCACCGGTACAGTACATTCGTCCAGAAATTATCGGTCTTATATTAGGGGCTTATGTATTGTCCATGATTCGTGGCGAGCACC
>CAKQBP010000131.1 GCA_934216375.1 uncultured Veillonella sp. | reverse complement strand
AAGGTATCTCGACCCTTTTAATATCTAATACTTTTCGTAAAAATTATATTTTCACACGCACCCATGTATCTTATGGCGATATGAAAATTGGTAATATCTGATATTTCATAGTTCCTTAGTCTCCCCTTTTAATAGGAACTTGTCTATACTGTGTATAAAAAAGCTAAAATATAAAAAATGAAACAACTATTGAATCTCTTCATTTAATAAAACAAAATATATACTGAATTATACTATTTCTCTATGAGGATAGTTTAAATATGGTCAAAAAAAAGAGGATTCCTAAGAATCCTCTTTTAAAATTTGGATTAACGACGATTTGCATCGAAGAAGTTAATAGCAACTTCTGGGAACATAGCGTAAGTCAATACGTCTTCGTCAGTGATGCCATTGTAGCCTTTAGAAGCTAAATCTTGACGGTAACCTTCCAATTCAGGTTCGATAAGATCTGCTGGACGGCAAGTAATAGGTTGTTCATCACCAATGATAGTTTGACGAATTTCATCAGAAATTGTACCAGGTAATTGACCATATTTACCACGAACAAGATCTTTAACTTCGTTAGGAACCATTTTGTAACGGTCGCCCATCATAACGTTCATCATAGCCATTGTACCAACGATTTGGGATGTTGGAGTTACCAATGGAGGGTAACCCAAGTCTTCACGAACGCGTGGCATTTCATCCATAACATCGAAGAAGCGATCGCCCATACCCATTTCGTTCAATTGGTTTTGAGTATTGGACAACATACCGCCAGGAATTTGGTAACGACGAACAGCAGGGATTACATCACTAGCTGGTTTCAAGTTGAATTCTTCAGCGATTTGTTGTTTTACTTTACGGAAGTGGTCAACTAATGGAATGTATTTATCAAGGTCAAGACCAAGATCCCATTCAGTACCTTTGAACATTTCAATCATAGTTTCAGTAGCTGGTTGGCTAGTTGCATGAGCAAATGGAGAGATAGCAGTATCGATGATATCTACGCCAGCTTTAGCAGCTTCCCAGTATGTAGTACTTGCAAGGCCGCAAGTGAAATGGCTGTGCAAGTCGATTGGCAATTCGCCGAAACGTTTTTTGAAAGTAGAAACCAAATCATATGCATCAGCAGGTCCTAACAAACCGGACATATCTTTGATACAAAGGGAATCAGTACCCATTTCTACCAAAGTTTCAGCTACTTTCAAGAAGCTTTCAGTTGTGTGAACTGGAGAAATTGTGTATACCATAGCGGATTGAACGTGTGCACCAGCTTTTTTGGAATACTTAATAGCAGCTTCCATATTGCGTGGGTCATTCAATGCGTCGAAAATACGGATACGGTCGATACCATTTTTTACAGCCGCATTACAGAATGCTTCTACTACGTCATCGGAGTAGTGTTTATAGCCCAACAAATTTTGACCGCGAAGCAACATTTGCAATGGGGTATTTTTCAAATTAGCTTTCAATTTGCGAAGGCGTTCCCATGGATCTTCATTCAAGAAACGAAGACAGCTGTCATAAGTAGCGCCGCCCCAACATTCAAGAGCTTCATAACCAATATCATCTAAAAGGCCGAGCACTGGTTCCATTTGTTCGTAGCGCATACGTGTTGCCAAAATAGATTGATGACCGTCACGAAGAACGGTTTCGCAAATTCTTAATTTTTTAGCCATGTTAATCCTCCAAATCGAAATAGTCTGTGTATGTAACTTTATACACTCATCAAACAACTATCTCATACCTATTTTTTTTACGATTTTTTCGATGTCTGCTCACACTAGCCAAACGCGCTAAAATCGTAATACATACTTATATTAGACTACTTATAAAATTCTTTGTCAACAACCACATTATGCTATTTACTCATAATTTCATGTATACAAAGATGATTTTTTCGTGATGAATATCACAAAAAACTGCAGAGGAACTAGAGTTTAGCATGTATGTTTAATCAAATTAATTTTTTTGTAATTGCTCATTTTAATGAGAAACTAAAAATTATATCGTAATAATTTTTAGTTATTATCAAATACTTTTCAAAATATATCGGTATTTATAAATGTAGTAATTCGATAAACATCGGTATGCTTATGAGTTCATCAATTTTATTAATAACTTAGTCGATATTTTTAAATGCATAAACATACAAAAGAGCCTGTCCATTTACGGACAGGCTCTGACGTAATCTTTAAAGTTTAAGAGTTCCCATTATACGCCTTACTTCTCAGGCTTAACCTTTTTAGGCGCAGTTTCAAGGACAATATTTTTACCTTCCCGTTTTACTTGAATAGAAAAGGCCCCTTCTCCTTCTTTAAAATACTCCATCTTGATATCAAGGAGCATTTTACCAATTATAGTCTCTACTTTTTCAGTTAAGAACTCACGGTAAAAAGCATCTTCTTTTTGCTTTGGACTTTGATGAACTACTGGTTTCTTAGCATCTCGCTCCATATTGAGCATAGTATCTTCGAAATTTTCTGTATCCTTAAAATTTTTCATCATATCCGCATCGGATAAACCTTTTTGAATTTTAAACTTTGCCATGTGTATCTCCTATCAATTCAAAAATTGCTTTTTTTACGCGTACTGGTTCAATACCAGACATACAATATTGATCAGGCTTAGGACAACGTCGTTTTCGGCAGCCTAAGCAATCTAATTCATCATTTACGAGCACCTTAAATGTCCCCGTTAGAGGGCCCCATAATTTAGGGTCAGTAGGGCCAAAGAGTGCTACTACAGGCTTATTTAAAGCTAACGCAATATGCAGAGCTCCCGTATCTGCAGTAACTACTACATCACAACTTTCAATTAAAGCCCCTAATTCTTGAAGTGTCGTTTTCCCTAACATATTCAGTACGATTTTATCAATACCTTCATCTGTTAGCGAGTCCATCAAGTTTTTGTATTGAGTAGCCTCTTTAGGGCCACCTAAACAAACAAAATTTGCTCTATATTGAAGAGATTTAATGAGAGAATACCATTTTTCCTGAGGCCACTCTTTCGTTGCCCAAGAGGTGCCTAATACTAGCCCAACGCGAAAAGGAGTTTCTACCACGCCTTGATACAAAGAAACATCATTATCAATCAATTTCCATTGCTCTTCTGCCCAACTATGTGAATTTGATGGCGCCTGAAAATCCATGTGGTACAGCGTATTAGCACTAGATTCATTTAGTGGAGAACTGCTTTCAACACCGCATTTAGCTATGTTAAGCGATGTATCTAAATTTGCATATTCAGTAACAGCCTTTGTTAACAACTGAGCTACCTCTACATAGCGCTTAATCACATGATCTGTACTAGGCTTCGTTTTATAGTTAGTAAACAACCAATTCAACTCTTTTGTGCCTCCAAGGCCAAGTCTAATGGGGGCTCCTGAAGCTAATAGTACTAACCCTGTTATAAGACGTCCTTGCACATCAATGGCTACATCAAATTTATAAGGTTCTAATTTGGCCTTAAGATCCCACCACATGCGCCACATTGTAGAGATATGTAGTTTTTTAGAATGAGCCTCGTATTCATCCCGTTCCCAGGGAATTATCTCATCTACATAGGGATTGTCCTGTAAAAGCTCTACCATACTAGGCGTTACAATCCAATGCAACTTAGCATCAGGATACTGTTCCTTAATCCACCGCGCAGCAGGTGTAGCATGCAAAACATCACCTATGTAACTAAGGCGTACAAATAATATATTCATAGATATCCTTAGGGTACATACTATTATAGGAATAAAGCCTTTATAATGAAAGAACATTATAAAGGCTTTTTCTTAAGATTTCTTTTTACTACCACTACTATTTGATGATTTAGAAGATGTAGTATCTTCTGTTACCTTAGTAGTTTCTTCACTACCATTCTTAATGATGTTTTTTACATCTGATAATGTCAACTCATTAAATGTAGTAGGGTGGTTGTATTTGTAAACTGGATTGAAGCCTACACCTAATTTACCAGTGTAAACAGTCAATGCATTATTGTCCTCATCAACACGAGCAATGTAGATGGTTTTGTCCATATCAACACCGATAAAGCGGAAACGCCCTTCAGGGTTGATAACACGCCATCCCCCTTCAATGCCATTGAACATGAAGACATCCCCAGTTCTCACATTATCGTAGAAGAAGTTATCTTCATCGTAGAATACGCCGATATGACCGATATCAGTAGCTTGCATATAAACGCGACGTGTATCATAGTTAGCATCGGTACGATAAATACGATATGTATGTTCTTGAACTTTTACCTTCATATACACCACATTCGTCGCTTCAGAGTACGCAGCATCTACGATTTTACTGCCCCGAGGCAAGTCTTCAAGTTTCGTATCAACTTCATGTTCTGGATCATCCGCATTAAGACGAGCCATGACAACATCTCTGGAGTCATATAAACCCATGATAGCATAGTTACGGTCTGGCATCCAGTTAAAGTAACTAATCGAGCGTCCCTTCAAATCAATATTTGTAGGGGTACTTTCATTAGCCTTGTAAATTTTCAAAGAGTTTTCTGTACCAACGGCCATGAATTGACGGTCATAGGATA
>CAKQBP010000130.1 GCA_934216375.1 uncultured Veillonella sp. | reverse complement strand
AATTAATTCCCCTTTACGAACATCAAGTCGCACGGAAGAATAGAATTTCAACGCACGACCACCAGTTGTTGTTTCAGGATTACCGAACATAACACCTACTTTTTCACGCAATTGGTTGATAAAGATAACAACTGTTTTGGATTTACTGATGATACCAGTCAATTTGCGCAAAGCTTTACTCATCAAACGAGCTT
The DNA here is from genome assembly GCA_934216375.1 of uncultured Veillonella sp. GTDB lineage: Bacteria > Bacillota > Negativicutes > Veillonellales > Veillonellaceae > Veillonella. The sequence goes on along the minus strand of CAKQBP010000130.1, from coordinate 4,516 downwards.
GTAAACCTACGTGAGCGTCACCCATTTCACCATCGATTTCTGCTTTAGGAACCAAAGCCGCTACGGAGTCAACTACAACGATATCTACTGCACCACTGCGAACAAGAGCTTCTGTAATTTCTAGAGCTTGTTCTCCATTATCTGGTTGAGAAATCAACAAATTATTGATGTCTACCCCCAAGTTGCGAGCATATACAGGATCCATCGCATGCTCCGCATCAATAAATGCCGCAATACCACCTTGTTTTTGAGCTTCTGCTACAGCGTGAAGAGCCACTGTTGTTTTACCAGAAGATTCTGGACCGTAGATTTCAATTACACGGCCACGAGGGAAACCACCTACACCAACAGCAATATCGATAGCAAGAGAACCAGAGGAAATCACCTCTACATTCATGCGATCTGCCGCTTCACCAAGACGCATAATAGCACCTTTACCAAAATCTTTTTCAATTTGTTTTAACGCGTTATCCAACGCTGCTTGTCTGCCATCTACAGCCATTATTTTATTTCTCCTTTTCTGTTATATAAGTATAAACATAGTATAGTGCTAGCTCTGCCGCACTTTGTCTAATATCTTCTCGATTGCCAATTAAATTAGCTTTATGGGCCACTGTGCCATGTGGACCAGTAACACCAAACCACACTAGTCCAACGGGCTTTTCTTGAGTTCCTCCACCAGGACCGGCTATCCCCGTTGTAGAAACAGCATATGTTGTTTGGCCAACAGTTCGTGCCCCCTCTGCCATAGCCTTAGCCACTTGTTCACTAACAGCGCCATATGTATCTAACATATCTTGTGGTACACCTAAAACACGATGTTTCACATCATTACTATACGAAATGACACCACCCATATAGTACTCACTACTGCCACTGACATTAGTCAGTAATTTACCAACCAATCCTGATGTACATGATTCAGCAGTACTAATAGTACTATGTTCCTCTAACAAGGTTCGACCTAATGTTTCCTCCATAGAAATTGTTAAGTTGCGCCCTATGCGAGAGCCTAAGCGTTCTCGTATGATTGCATCCCAAGGATTAAGCAGGTCTTGTGCCGCTTCTAATGTTTCAGCCTTAGCAGTGATGCGAACCTCAATGTAGCCCTTTTTAATGAGCAAAGCTATGGTCGGATTAGATTGCTTCTTAATTAGATCCATCAAGGTGCTTTCTAAATCAATTTCACGAATATCATATACGCCATAACGATAGGATGTAACAACACCTTGAGAACCAAATCGGCCATTTAAATAAGGAACTACGCTCTCTTGGAACATGCCCTTCATTTCTCCAGGAGGTCCAGGTAAAAGTATGTACGTAGTGTCGCCATCTTCAACGACGACACCGGGAGCAACTCCAACAGGGTTATATAATACTTTCGCCCCTTCTGGTAATTGTGCTTCTCGCCGACTCGCATCGGGTATAGTACGGTTTACACTTTTAAAAAACCTTTCAAGCTCGTTCATGGCCTCTTGATTAAACACAATAGGTCTGCCAATTGAATCGGCAAGTACATTACGTGTAATGTCGCCCTGCGTTGGTCCTAGCCCACCAGTACTAATAACGATATCAGCCCTCGTACTAGCGAGCTGAAAAACTTCAGCCATTCGTTTCGGATTATCACCTACCACCGATTGATGGGCAATGGTATATCCTAATTTATTTAACTCTTGTGCTAGCCAAGATACATTCGTATTTACTGTATCACCTAGCAATAATTCTGAACCTGTAGAAATAAGTTCTACAATCATCAGATCACCTCCACAATCGAATATATCGAACTGTGCATTATTCTACAACTGTAGCTACTACATCATAAGCAAAGCCTTGCTCTACTTGTACCTTAAGAATATCACCAGGTTGAATGTCTTCACCGCAGTCTTCAATGTACATATTACCATCTACATCAGGTGCTTGAGATTTCAATCGACCTTTTGCAAGCAAGGTGTTATTCTCGCCTTCTTCGATTTCCTCTACCATAGCATAATCAATGGTACCTTCTAAATTGCGATTGTTCTCTTCAGAGATAGCAGCTTGGATGGACATAAGAACGTGATAACGCTCTTCTTTGACCTCTTCTGGTATTTGGTCTTCACGAGCACCAGCTGGTGTACCATCTTCTTGAGAATACGTAAATACGCCCATATTATCGAATTTGATTTCTTTTACAAAGTCACAAAGTTCCTCAAATTGTTCATCTGTTTCACCAGGAAATCCAACGATGATAGAGGTGCGCAATGTAATATGAGTCGGTGCATTTCTAATCTTCTTAAGCAAGCGCTCAATATCATTGCGATCGTCTCGGCGATTCATTTGTTTCAAAATATCGTTATTAACATGTTGCAATGGAATATCTACATATTTACAAAGCTTTGGCTCATTAACGATAATATCTAACAATTCATCAGAGAAAAATGTCGGATATAGGTATAGCATGCGAATCCATTCTATGCCTTCTACAGTTGTTAATTCTTTTAACAATGTCGTCAATAATGGTTTACCAGCATTAAGGTCGATACCATAGCTCGTTGTATCTTGAGCGATAAGGACAACTTCCTTAACCCCGGTCGCAGCCAATCGTTCCACTTCAGCCTTAATAGACTCGATAGTACGACTGCGGAATGCACCGCGTACCTTAGGAATAATACAGAATGTACACCCGTTATTACAGCCTTCTGCAATTTTTACATATGCACTATAACGAGGTGTTGTTTGAATACGAGGCATGCGCTCATCATAGATATTCGTAATATTTTCCATTATACAACTACGATTGCCGTGCTCAATAGCATCAACGGCTACCATAACTTGATCCCATGCACCGGTACCGATTAATGCATCAATTTCAGGAATTTCTTGGAATAATTCATCCTGATATTGTTGGCTAAGACAACCTGCTACGATAAGGCCCTTACAAGCACCATCTTCCTTATATTGAGCAACCTCAAGGATGGTATTAATAGACTCAGCCTTAGCTTTTTCAATAAAAGTACAGGTATTTACAACGATAAGATCTGCTTCGCTTAAGTCTTCTGTAATCGAATAGCCATTATCTCTCAATAAGCCTAACATTACCTCTGTATCTACTAAATTTTTAGCACAACCTAGGCTAACATATCCTAATTTTTTCCCCATTCTATATCCTTTCGTCACTAGATTCTTTTTATTTATTTCTTGGATTTATACAACTGACTTAGTCCTTACGGAATCGTACTTGGCTAACCCAATGATTTAATAGTAACTTTTTACCTTCTAGAGTATAGCCACCATTCACAGGCCATAATACTAAATCATGCCCCATAGAATCTTTTGGCTCATCCATCTCAGGATTAGTAAATATATAAGTAAAATTCTTTTCTACCATATATTTCGCCGTTTTAGAAGATAGTAACCAATTAATAAACTCTACACTATCTGCTTTATGTTTTGAATTTTTTAAAACGGCAGCACCAGTCACATAATAAGACGTACCATCTTTAGGATAAATGACCTTAATTGGATACCCATGATGACTATATTGTGCCGCATCAGACAAGTTACCAATACCAATATTTGTCTCCCCTAGCGCAGTTAGTCGTATTGGAGTAGACAAAAATTTAGCATGTTGAACCACATGGGGCTTCAAACTATATAAGTATTCAAGAGCCTCTGGTTCCCCTTTATACTCTACCATATTATATAGCAAATTGGCCGCATTCTGAGATGCTACAAAATCGGTCATAACGATAGACCAATCACCTTGTTTTCCCAATGTATCCCATGTAGTAATATATTTACCAATGCCATTATGGAAGGTATCATTCTGAACAAATACGATGGGATCGTACCAACTACCAACCCAATAGCCATTTGGATCCTTTAGATTATCACGTACCTCGTCAATACGTTCATTGACGATGGGCATATATTTACCTGCATTGGCACCAATTACGAGATTATCTTCAGAAGTTAGCACCAAATCACCAGAAGTATCAGCCACTATAGAAGCCGACCGTTGCGACATTTGTTCCTCTGTAAGAGGCATTACAGTGACTTTTACCTTTTGTTCCTCTTCATAACGCTCAGCAAGCATAGCTGTCAAAGTATTAGGTAAGTCCGTATAGACTATAATTTCACCACGAATAGGCTCTTTGGCCTGTTCTATTTGTTCTTGTTGGTAAAAGTTTATGCCATAGATCAACATTCCTACCACAAATAATGCTAAGATGCTCGGAGCAATCCATCGTTTCATATATGCCTCCCATAAGACATAAAGTATCTTAAAATGAGAGTAGCTAAAGCTACTCCCTACCTGTAACGACCACCAAAACTTTTATTAGATGTACGAACTTTAGTCACATCTCTACCACACCTTTTTCCAGTCTGGCATCGATTCCTAGATTCGCAACCTCGTTTGCCATTACGAGATTTACTAGATTGGCTAATACGCTTAGAATTTCCACCAATTGGTCGGGGTGGAATTAAACATTCTGGGCCAAAGCCAATTAAATCACGTCGATTGGCTTCTATGAGA
>CAKQBP010000129.1 GCA_934216375.1 uncultured Veillonella sp. | reverse complement strand
GAACTATATCGATTATAATATATATACTATAGTTATATTCTAAGGAGGATACATTGGACATCTTATCTGTACAAGGTTTATTAGCGATGCTTCAGATCATCGTTATCGATATCTTACTTGCTGGCGACAATGCCATTGTAATTGGTATGGCAGCTCGTAACTTGCCAGCACATTTACAGAAGAAAGCCATCTTCTGGGGCACAGCGGGGGCCAGTATTTTACGCCTTGGTATGGCATTCCTATTTGTAGAGGCATTGAACAATATTCCTGCTCTTCGTTTAGTTGGTGGTATCCTTCTTTTATGGATCGGTTACAAGCTTGTTGTTGATGATGATAGCGAGCACAATATCGAGGCTAAAGATAACTTGCGCGCTGCTATCATGACCATTGTTATTGCAGATGGAATTATGGGTATTGATAATGTTATTGGTGTAGTTGGTGCCGCTAGTGGTAATATGACATTAGTTGCTGTCGGTATGCTTATTACAGTACCTATTATCATTTATGGTAGTACTTTATTTGTAAAAGTTATCGAACGCTTTCCAATCATCCTTTACGTTGGTGGCGGTATACTTGCCTGGGTGGGTGCAGCGATGAGTGTGGAAGATAAATTAATTTCACATACCGTAGAACCGTATGCATTACTCATTAAAATTGGTGCTGTTATTCTCGTAGTAGGGGCATCTTTGTTAGTAAAGAAACTTAAGAAATAATGTAATATATCTCTTCTTCTAGTCATAGGAGGAGAGATATTTTTTTCGTAAAAGTATAGTCATTATAAAGAACCTTATAGGCTAATCTTAAGAATAACAGTGGTAGTCTAAGAGCTTTCTTTTAGATGAGAAAATAGAGAATTTGTGGTATAGTTAAGGGATAGTTATAGAATCAGCTGAGTGAATTGAGGTAAGTATAGAATGGAATTTTTAGAAGCTGCAACGTGGATAACGATTAGTAAAATTATTTTGATCGATATTTTATTGGCAGGAGATAATGCCGTTGTTATTGGTATGGCAGCGGGTAAATTGGCACCAGAATTACAAAAGAAAGCTGTTATCTGGGGTACAGCGGGGGCTATTGGAATGCGCCTTGTATTTGCCACTCTTTTAGTAGAAGCACTTACTTTAATTCCTCTTATTCACTTAGGTGGTGGACTTGTACTTGTATGGATTGCCATTCAACTCTTAAAAGGTGGAGATGAAGATGCACATATCGAAGCTAAGAATTCCTTAATGGGAGCCATTTGGACAATCATTGTGGCTGATGCGATGATGAGTATCGATAATGTAATTGGCGTAGTTGGTGCCGCTAAAGGACATTTAGAGCTCGTTATTGTTGGTATGTTAATCACTGTTCCAATCATTGTGTTCTGCTCTACACTATTTGCTCGTATCATTAATAAGTTTCCTGTCATCCTTTGGGCTGGTGGTGCTTTATTAGGTTGGGTTGCTGGTGAAATGATTGTAGAAGATCCACTCCTTGTTCCCTATATTCAAGGGGAAGAGTTATTGGTGAAATTTGGAACTGTATTCTTTGTACTCATTGTAACTGGTATGATTAAAATTTGGAAGAAAAGAGACTCGTAATGAATAGTACAAGTCGTACATCTCGTAAGAATAAATCGAAATTTAAACAACAGAATAAAAATCGATCTAATGGGAAACAGAATTCCAATCATTATAATGGACAACAAAATACCAATACTTCTGTATCTAAAAAACAACAAGCTCTTTTGAATGCCCCTGTTAAACTTGGGGACGAAGTATTAGTTACCATTCACGGTATTGGCAGTAGTGGCGAAGGGGTAGGTCGCGTAGAGGACTTTACAGTGTTTGTTCCCTTTGCCTTACCTGGGGAAACAGTGAAAGTATCTATTACTATGGTGAAAAAAACGTATGCTACAGGTAGACTCTTGGAAATCGTTACTATGGCGCCGAATCGGATCGATGCCAGTTGTGATCTTTACGGATTCTGTGGTGGTTGTCAATTACAACATATTACCTATGAAGGGCAGCTTTCACTAAAAACACAAAAGGTAAAAGATGTTATAGAACGCATTGGGCATCAAAACCCAGATCTAGTTAAACCTACATTGGGACCTAAAGAGCCTTGGGCTTATCGTAATAAGATGCAAATGCCTGTAGGTGGTACTAAAGGTGATATTCTAATGGGATTCTATGCCATGGGCTCTCACGATATCGTGCAAGGCACGAATTGTCCCATACAAGATGAAGGCAACAATATCATTGCTCAAGCATGTTATCAAATTGCTAAAGAACTTGATGTTGAGCCCTATGATGAACATACAGGAAAAGGGGTGTTGCGTCATATCATTGGACGTATTGGGCAATCTGGATGGATGATTATTCTTGTAACCGCAACAGATAACTTATCGCATCAAGAAAAGTGGGTTAAAAACCTGACTGAACGTGTGCCTCAAGTGGAAACAATCATTCATAACGTGAATGGTAAGCGTACAAATGTTATTCTTGGACCTAAAAATCGTATCCTTTATGGAGATGGGACTATTACAGACCATATTAAAGACTTGCGGTTTACCTTATCACCTCACTCTTTTTTCCAAGTGAATCCAGAACAAACTACAGTGCTTTACGATCAAGCGCTAGCTTATGCGGATCTAAAAGGCAATGAAACAGTTATCGATGCGTATTGTGGAACAGGTACCATTTCACTGTTCCTGGCCCATAAGGCAAAACATGTTATCGGTATTGAAATCGTAGAACCAGCCATTATCAATGCTCGTGAAAACGCACGTCGCAATGGCTATGATAATACGGAATTTATCGTCGCTGACGCGGCCGTAGAAATGCCAAAACTCTACAAAGCTGGTGTACGCCCAGAGGTAATTGTATTTGATCCAATCCGGGCAGGCTGTAAAGAAGAAGTACTAACCTCTGCAGCTAGCATGGAACCAAAACGTATTGTTTACGTATCCTGTAACCCAGCAACTATGGCTCGAGACATTGAAATCCTTACACACTACGGCTATGAACTAGAAGAAGTACAACCTGTAGACATGTTCCCTATGACCGCTCATGTTGAGGCAGTGGCTTTGCTTACTAGAATCGAAACGACACAGTAAGCATTAGTACTGGTTATGTAAAGGCAGGGAAAAAATTCAATTATAGTAAATTTTATAGGGAATACGATAATGGGAGTTAGTAAGTAAGTTAGTTAATTATAAATGGAGATGATTCTTTGGCTAACCATGCATATAGAGATAAAGAAAGACGAGATATAATACTAGCAAGTGAGGCTCTTGAAGAAAATAGGGATAAGTCTTTTTATTGTCCAAATCCGCTATGTAATAGTAAATTATTTGTATGTGCTGGTGATGGCTCTCGGAAAGCATATTTTAGAGCAACTAAATCTGCGTATAAACATATTGCTAATTGTCCTTATGCAAATAGTTCAGTCGTTTTTGATGACAATGAATTTAATGAGTTAAATTTTTCTTTTGAAAATGCAATGCAAAATCTTTTAGTTAAGAAAAATTCGAAATCTTCACCGAGGGATGCTAAACGATCTTCATATGGAGATTATGATAATCATACACTTAGTACAATAAAGCAGATATATTCTATGTGTAAACAATTTCCTCCTAATTACTCATATGGAAATGAGAAGATTGGAAGAATGATTTTAGATGATAGAACTGCATACTGGTATCCTAAAGGTGTTTTCGGCTTTAAAATAATTGAGTCTTGTGTAAAAGGTCGCTTTTACGATAATGATAAAAATGAGATTTATTTAGTAGCCCCTGTAGGAAATTCTAATTATCATTTTATATTATCTATTTCTGATATAAACCTTTATAAAAAAATAAGAAATATGGTATTTGAAAATAAAGATAAATTTATTATAGTTGCTGGAGACTGGAAGGCGTCAAATTTAGGCTATGGTTACTTTGAAACAAGAATATATAGCGATAGACAAATATCTATTTTAAATTGATATTTTATAAACTATTATGGGATTATTTCTTTTTATGGATAAATAATATAAACCATATCTTTTATAGGAGTAAGAAAATGGAGCTTCGATCACTAGCTAGGATATCTTTACCTAAGGACGAGTATGTTTACTTGTTGGGGATGGCTATTTCAGTATTTATCTCTAATAATGGTTTTATTATAGAGAACATTATTAATACAGATAGTGATTATTCTTGGGACGACTTGATTGATAAAGAATCAGGCCAACTTAAATAGCCTATTGCTCAAACGATTACGAAAAATGCTAGCGCAGAAATAGCCGTGTTATTTTCAGATATTGTTTATAGACGTAATCGTATTATTCATAGTTTTAGATGCACTTCATCTAAAAATGAGCAAATTTTTGCTACAAAAGATAGGCGCACTGATAAACAGTTTAATATAGAGGAGGAGTATTTGGTGGAGTTTATTAAGTTAAATGACAAACTCTCTGACTTATTGCATGAATATCGAGGATATTAAGATAATCAATAATGATACTCTTGTTATTTGCACTAAAAGTCCTTCGCATCAGCGAAGGGCTTTTACTATACACTCATACTTATAAATGTAATATAATTAGAATAAATAGTTGTATTGTATTCGATGAGGTTTGTGTTATGGAATCAATCTTAGATATTCACGAGATAATGCACCAACTGAGTATGTGGAGACCAATATTTCATTCTGAAGCAGACTTTCAGTTCAGTTTAGCTTGGCTCATAAAAAAGAAATACTC
>CAKQBP010000128.1 GCA_934216375.1 uncultured Veillonella sp. | reverse complement strand
TCCTCTGGTGTAGCAGGATCACCATTCTCCGTCGTCCAAATGAAAGAACAACCACTCAACACAACACTACAAACACACACAAAAACCAACAACACAAACCTAACAAACAAAGGCATACACAACCACACCTCTCTCCAAATATTCCATGTGTATCAAATAATGCTATCAAATATGTAGCCACAATAATTGATAAAATCAGCTGATTCTTGATACTCTACTTCACTACCTTTTCCCAATCAGGGGCCTCGCCCCATGCGAAAGGAAAAGGGCTTTTGTTGTTAATGGTCGAAACAACTAGTTAATAGAAAACATAGGTATGGATGGGACGAATTCATATATAACGTTATAAAAAAGGGATTCCCTTATTGATGAGCGACTTAGCTCGCTTTGGAGCGAAGAGATAAGGGAATCCCTTTTTTAACAATCTAGCATATTTGTATTCGGGCCCCATCCATACTATTTTCGGTTATTCGCCATTAATAACAATCACTTAACTAGCGCATCCAATTTATTCATACGAAAATCTTCTATCACATTCATAAATTTTTTATTATGTATCGGATTTTCGCTCATTCCGAATAGATGGCTATTGCATTCACAGTCGCTGCACCCAAAGTTCGGTACATTCCATTCCGCAATAGCTCGCACCGCATCAGCAAGAGCACATTCTACGTCAATTTTGGTTAAATCTACATCTGTGCTTTCACGAGCAGCCGGAGCATCGTCAGAGAGTTTACCTTTACCCCATTCCTGAGAAGAAGTTGTCATAGCCTGCGGCCTCCCACTAGTACGAATCGGCAAGCCCGCTATCATTTCACAGTGACCGCGGAAGTAATCTAGATGCCAATGCATTTTCTTCCGTTTTCGTTTATGACGTTCAATGCGTTTCGTTAAATTTGCCTTCGCGGAACCAACGTACATATAGTAACCAGGTTTGAAATGCATCATCCCTTTAGAACCGATTTCAAGATCTAGGTCGTGATCGAGGTGCATGACCATCACATACACGCCACTATCATGAGCCTCTGTGTCAAGGATACTACTAGGATAGGAACATTCATGTGTCACCGTAGGCATGGTGAAAGTCTCATCCCACGCCACAGCAATGGCTTTCCAATCTAATGAAGGTGCTACCTCTTTAAAGGTACGGGCAAAATCCAAATCCGTATGATAATCTGGCAAGAACCACTGCGCTTGGTCCCATTGTACGAGGAATAGAACACCTGTGTGGTAGCCTTCGTTTTGTAACTCTTTCAGATGCAATAAATGCTTGCGCCCTCGCTCTGTAATAGCATCAGGGAACATGGCTCCCGTCTTGGAGAACAAGGTACAAGACTTAACCTCTAGTAAAAACTCATCCCCCTTATCATTGGTGAGGAGCAAGTCAAAGCGAGATGATGTGCCGTGTAGTTTAACCGTATACTCCCGTCTCACTACGCGCCACTCCTCCCAACCAGGGATACATTTATTTTCGATTAAATGTTGTGCCACATCGTTGCTGTAGTTTGTATCGAGCATGATAACAACGCCATCACGTTCTATACCTACCACACGATATTTCGTCTTCGCATCCGGCTTGTCGTGAGGCACGATGTACATCGTTACACCCGTAAACAAGAGCTCCCACATGCGGCCCGGATTTGGCAAATGAGCGAGTACCCTTTCACCATTCAAATCTAAAGTCACCACAAAACGGTTCGGGCGACCTATATATGTTGCTTTTAAAATAGTATCGTAAAGGACTTTCATCGTTTCTCCTACATCAAGAACATTCTATATATCTATTATACGATATATAACCCATGGGTTTCATCTGTAAACAGTATCGTATATAATGATAGTTAGTAAACAATCAATAATTAATATTGAAAAAGTTCTATTTTGTAGCTTGGGTTACATTATTGTTTGTTAAAATGGTTTATACTAAAAGCGTCGGGTCAGTATTCTAAATACCCATACTGATCATTACGCCGGGTTTTGATGAGGCATCGCCTAGTTGATCTCATCCCACTGTCCGTATATATGTGCGAAGCTTTCACAAAACCCTAGGGCGTAAATAATTAATATATAAAGAGTTTTATAGATTAACTAAGTAGTTTTAGCCACTATTCTCCGCAGAGAGGGCTCGAGAAAGGATTTAATATGGCACAAATTGCAGCAAATTTACAACGCATAAAAAACGGTCAACGCCGTTATGCGATTACACCTCGCGTTCCAGCAGGTTTCATTCAACCAGATCAATTACAAAAATATATCGACGTAGCGAATGAGTTCGGCGCTGTTCTTAAATTAACGGGCAGCCAACGCATTATGATTACAAATTTGAAAGCAGAAGACGTAGATAAAGCATGGGAAATGCTTGGCATGGAGCCAGCATACACTGTGTCCAACCGCGTGCGCAGCGTAAAAATCTGCCCAGGTACTACCTTCTGTAAACGCGCTAAACAAGACAGCGTACACCTTGGCATGCAAATCGAACGCAAATATTTATCTCTTGAAATGCCAAGTAAAATGAAGATTGGCGTGTCCGGTTGTCCAAACTCTTGTACTGAAAGCCGCATGAAAGATGTGGGCGTTATCGGTACTGTAGACGGTTGGAATGTATACGCTGGCGGTAGCGGCGGTGCGCATCCTCGCATCGGCGATCTCATCGCAGAAGTTAAAACAGAAAAAGAAGCTCTTGCATTAGTTGATCGAATCATCGCATACTATAAAGAAAACGCACAAATCGAACGCATGGGCGAATTCATCGACCGCATTGGTTTAGAGGCTTTCAAAGCAGCTGTATTGGGCGACCTTGAAGGCGCTCCAGCTGAAAGCAAGTCCGAAGAACCAGCTGTGTTCTTGCCTGGTCAAGGTAACGATCCTGAAGTAGAAGCACCACGTCTCGAAGCAGGTTCCCCTATCACTCCAGACACAATTATTCGCGACATCGTTGAAACCTATCCACATGTTGTACCTGTATTACAAGGTATTGGTATGGGTTGCCTAGGTTGCCCATCTGCAACAGCTGAACCATTATGGCAAGCCGCAGAAATCCACGGTTTTAATGTATACGATTTAGTAGAGAAATTAGAAACAGCACGAAAAGGAGCTTAATATGTCCGCATTCTTAGGTCACATCCATTACTGGTTATATCGCAAAATTCAATTGCTCGTTGAGCGTGAAAATTTGATTTTAGAAAAAACTTCTAAAGTTGTTGATGATTTGGCGGAGGAACTACACTCCATCTCCGTAGATACATACGGCGAGCCGATTAATCCAAGCATTCCCTTGGAAAACATCATCGACCATGGCAATATTCACGGCTGGTTAGCTAACCAAATCAACATCGCTTCCGTTCGTGAAGCAGCTTTCATTAAAGATATGCTCGACACAAATTCCGGCGATGAAGCAGTACACGTAGTAACCGCTATTCTAGATGCCTTTGCAGTACAAGGCCAAGCATGTGGCGTTGTGGCTCAAGATAACCTTGAAGAACACACTGCACCAGCGATTTACAATGCGTTACAAAACTTCTACGTAAATGGCATGCCTTGCGATGGTGGTGACCAAGTGGTTTCTGAAAGCCCAGAAGAATTTACCTGGGTTGGCGACCACAGATTACAAGCAGGCTACTGGCGTACAGCGGGCGTTGACCCTAAATTCATGACATTAGCCTACCAAACATGGTTCGAGGCCTTTGTGAAAGCTATCGATCCAGCCTTTGAACTTGTAACGACAGAAGAAAACAGCACACGTTTATATACAATTAAGAAAAAATAAATCCATAACAGTTCGTTTGATTAAGAAAATATAAACGGATAAAAATGGACAAAAAGCTAGAATTAGGAGGTCTATTATGGCAGGCACAGTTAATCAAGAATTAGGTTTATTATTCCAAGGCCCTAACTATGTAATCGTAAAAAAAGGCGGCAAAGCTGGTGAAAAGGTGGAAAAACATAACCACCCTGAAGCTAATGTCATTTTTACAGTTGTAAAAGGTAAAGTACAAGTGTTCCTTAATGAAACAGAAGAGCATGTACTCGTACCAGGCCAAGTATTGGAATTTAACGGCGACAACTACATCCAAGCTACACTCGTAGAAGACAGCGAATTCGTTGTAAACCTCATTCATAAACCAGAATAAAATACCAAAGGACAGTTGATACAAACAACTGTCCTTTTTATATGGAGTATATATTAAATAGAAATAGTATAATTATTAGGTTTTATATAGCTATTTATTGGTTCAGTTATATCCATAGTTATTAAATACCCATAGAATAATACATAATCTAAAGAGCATCCTTTTAAAAGGAATTATAGGTTGTAAATTCACTCACATCAAAGCGTTTCGTATGGCCTGGTGCAGGAACACAGTCTGGATGAGGATAACCAATTGGGAAGATGGCTACAGGAATGATATTATCAGGCAAGTTATATGCCTTGCGTACTTTAGCAGGATCAAAGTGAGCAATCCACGTTGTACCTAGACCGATATCGGCTACGGTAAACATAATATGGGATCCCACGATGCTGGCATCTACAACCCCCATATCCGCATCATCGTATTCTCGCTTCCAGCTCACCGTATTATCGTAACAGACGATAATTGCTAACGGTGCATTAAAATGACCATTTGTACAATCTTTCAGTTTGTTTAAGCTATCTTCAGTATTTAACACAAGCAGTCGTTGCGGCTGGTAATTATGAGCCGTAGGTGCTAATCTAGCAACTTCTAACAAAATATCTAGCTTCTCCTGCTCCAC
>CAKQBP010000127.1 GCA_934216375.1 uncultured Veillonella sp. | reverse complement strand
ATGGAGTTCTTACCTTCTACGACGCCAATTTCACTGTTATTTGCTATTCCGTTGACGTTGTTCACTATAATATTACCAGTGGAGTAGATGACAGGACTGCCTTCGCCAGATGTTGTGAGTTTGGCTGCCTCTGCGGTGATAGTGCCTTCCCCGCGATCTGTAGCAAGTGTAGCAGAGTGAGCACCTTCAGTGGTGATAGTTAGGTTTTTGCCATTTACAGTGCCTTTGTAAGTAGCATCTAAACCACGAGAGGAATCGCTTTTTGTATGAATATTAGTATTTTCTACGTTGATAACCGAGCCTTCACCAGTGGCAAAGACTGCATTAGAACCTTTAGAGTTAGATGTAATATTGCTACCCTTGATGTTAATTTGACTGCCGTCAATGCTGAGGACTACTGCATTTTGACCACGAAAATTACTATTGTCATCGCTTGTAGTGTTACCCGTTTTATCAAATACGCTATTTTCAATATCAATTACCGCTTTGTTTTTACCGATAAAAGCGTTTTGATCCGTAGTTGTATTGGTAATCAATTCATGAGCAATCGATTTGTTTTCTGTTACTATTGCTGTACCTGTGAAAATATTTGGATTTACTTCAGGTTGAGGAGCCATGCTATTAGATCCTCCGTTAGGCATCCCCTCTGGAGGCGCCCCGTTTGGCGCACCACTTGGTGGCATACCAGTAGGTGCTCCTACAGGAGGTTGCCCTGTTGGTGGCGCACCATGAGGTGTACCGTTTGGATGTGTGCTTTCTTGTGCGGGCGGTACCGTTTTAGTTTGTTCTGTTGTGGTTACAACTGCTATGTTAGTGTTAGGTTGAGTTTCTGCTGCTAAGGTTGGAATGATAGCTAACGTCGATAGGGCAGCGCCAAGTACTGCAGGTAATACCCAACGGCGTAACTTTCTATAGGACAAACTATTTTTTCTATTTTTATGTTTCTTTTTTAAAGTTGTTTTATTCATGATTAATATCTCCCAAATTATATACATACATTTTGAAAATACAACAAAATCTAATTGTGTAAAATTTAGAATGATAGAAGTATAATTTCTTACAATGAAAAGGACGTGAAGCATAGAAACAATCTTTTTTATTCCTTTTGAATTATCTGAGGTGGTTTACTTTTTATCGATTTTTTTAGTATAATATACCTCAGTACATATTTTATTTTGTACTGATTCTGCCATATATCACAGAAAGGAATTCCGAATTCGTAAAGGCGAATAGCGCAAGTACCCACGAAGGCAGTCGTTAGGGTAGACGAGGTGAAGAGTGATCGAGTCATCAGCGGATGCTCTTCCGGCATATTCATGTCGTAACAGGTATTAAAAAGCCCATCGGTAACGATGGGGACAAAGTATATCTGAATGAATTGTATTGAACTAATAATTAATACATTAAATAGAATATTAATCTAGAACATTAATTTGTTAGCCTTAGTTTTTGCTGGGGCTAGAAATACCCCCAGTTATAGGAGGATATACGTATGTGCGGTATCGTAGGATACATTGGCTTTAATCAAGCATCTGATTTCTTGTTGGACGGTATGGCAAAGTTAGAATACCGTGGTTATGACTCTGCAGGTATTGCTGTCATCGGTCCTGAAAATGTTATTAAAATTCAAAAAAAGGTAGGCCGTCTCTCCAATTTAGAGACTATCGTGAAAGCGGATCCTAATGAAGGAACTGTAGGTATCGGACATACTCGTTGGGCTACACATGGTCGTCCATCCGATATGAATGCGCATCCTCATGCATCTGAAGATGGTAAATTTGCCGTTGTACATAACGGTATTATTGAAAACTATATGCCTTTAAAAGAGGAACTCATCGCAAAAGGATATCATTTCAAATCTGAAACGGATACAGAGGTGGTTGCACATTTGTTGGAGGACATGTACGATGGCGATTTTGTCGGTACTGTTCGTCGTATGCTGAATCGTGTAGACGGTGCGTATGCTCTCGAAATCATCTGTGCCGATGAACCGGATAAAATCATTTGTACAAAGAAAGAAAACCCTTTGGTTATCGGCCTCGGCAAAGGGGAAAACTTCGTTGCTTCCGATATTCCAGCTATTATTAACTACACACGTGATACATACATCTTGAGCGATGGTGAAATGGCTATCGTTACTCGCGATACTGTATCTGTATTTGACCGTGAAGGTAATCCAGTTGATAAAGAAGTATTTCACGTTAACTGGAATGCGGAAGCAGCAGAAAAAGGCGGTTATGAACACTTTATGTTGAAAGAAATTCATGACCAACCTAAAGCAGTTCGCGATACATTCGGTACACATATCTCCGAAGATGGTAAAACAGCAATCTTTGATGAGTTGAATTGGACTGCTGACGATGTAGCAGCTTTCAATAAAATTCTCATCGTTGCATGTGGTACAGCATACCATGCAGGTCTTGTAACAAAACAATATATTGAAAACTTGGCGCGTATTCCAGTTGATGTGGAAATAGCATCTGAATACCGTTACAGCAACCCGTTGACTGATGATAAAACATTATGTATCGTTATCAGCCAATCTGGTGAAACATCCGATACATTGGCGGCTTTGAAAGAGGCTAAACGTCATGGCGCTAAATCCTTAGCTATCACAAACGTAGTAGGTTCCAGTATCTCCCGTGAAGCAGATAACACTGTTTACACATGGGCTGGTCCTGAAATTTCTGTAGCGTCTACAAAAGCGTACACTACTCAATTAGTAGCAGGCTTGTTGTTCGCTGTATACCTTGGCCAATTAAACGGCAAAATGGATCCAGCTGTAGGCGAAGAAATTCTTAGCGGTGTTAAAAACTTGCCTGCATTGATTCACGAGATCTTTGAAGTAGACGAAGATATGAAAGCCTTTGCTAAACATTATGGCTTCAAATCCGATGCATTCTTCTTGGGCCGTGCTATCGACTACGCAGTAGCGATGGAAGGGGCTTTGAAATTGAAAGAGATTTCTTACATCCACGCTGAGGCTTACGCTGGTGGTGAATTGAAACATGGTACCTTGGCTCTTATTGAAGAAGGCGTACCTGTTATCGCATTGGCTACACAAGAGGATGTGTACGACAAGATGATCAGCAACATCCGTGAAGTAAAAGCGCGTGAAGCTATCGTAATCGGCATCGGTATGAAAGGTGACGAAGAATTATCTAAACACGTTGACCACACAATCTATGTGCCTCGTGCAAATAAATTCATCGCTCCAATCTTAGCGGTTGTACCATTGCAATTATTGGCGTACTACGCAGCGATTACTCGTGGTGCAGACGTAGACAAGCCACGTAACTTGGCTAAATCTGTAACCGTAGAATAATATATATAACCAACAGTGCTTCGGCACTGTTGGTTTATTTCAATATAGGGAGACTATTATGGCAGTTATATTTTCCGGCATCCAACCAAGTGGGGAGTTAACACTTGGTAACTATTTGGGGGCTTTACGTAATTTCTTAGACTATCAAGATACTGATGAGTGTTACTATTGTATCGTTAACCAACATGCGATTACGGTACCGCAAGATCCAAAAGAGTTATTCCAAAATACTCGTAATTTGGCTGCGTTGTACCTCGCTGTTGGTCTCAATCCTAAAAAGGTAACATTATTCGTACAATCCGAAGTACCTGAGCATGTTAAGCTCGGTTGGGTTATGCAATCTATTAGCTATGTTGGCGAATTAGAGCGTATGACTCAGTACAAAGATAAGTCTCAAAAGCAAGGTGACTCTATTCCTACAGCGTTGCTTACGTATCCACCATTGATGGCGGCAGATATTCTGCTATATGGTACGAATTATGTTCCTGTAGGTGAAGACCAAAAGCAACACCTTGAGCTGACTCGTAATTTAGCAGAGCGTTTTAACCGTAGATTCGGTGAAACTTTCGTAGTACCTGATATTAAGGTAGGCGAAGGTGGTGCTCGTGTTATGAGCTTACAAGAGCCAACCAAAAAAATGAGTAAATCTGATGATAACCAAAATGCTACAATTCGTCTTTTGGATGCTCCAGATTTGATTGTGAAAAAATTGAAACGCGCTCAAACTGATTCTGATAATGCAGTGCGTTATGATAAAGAGAATAAACCTGGCATCTCTAACTTGATGGGAATATACCGTGCCATTACGAAAGACAGCTACGAAGCTATCGAAGAAATGTACGCTGGCAAAGGTTACGGTGTATTTAAATCCGATATTGCTGATCTATTAGTAGCAACCCTTGAACCAATTCAACAACGTTATAATGAATTGATTTCAAGCCCTGAATTGGATGTAATCCTCGATGAAGGTGCTGCTAAGGCACATGCTAAAGCAAGTGCAATGTATCGTAAGGTAGAACAAGCTATGGGCTTGTGTCGTAAATAAAATCATATAGTAGACTTTCAATTTGTGAGGTAAACCATGACGAAACAAGAGGCGATGGAACGCTTTTCATCAGGTGCCGTACAACAGAGCTTAGAAATACATCGCGGTATACAGTGGACCGGTCGCATCATCGGTCTAGTTGCGTGTGCGTTGATTGTAAAATATATGCCCTCAGACTGGGCGGAACGTGTATGGTATTATCTGTTGTTGCTCGTGATATTATGGACCCTTCATAGATTAGGTGAAAGTCAAGCTTTTATCTGTGAAAAGGGCCTCGTGTTAAAACGTAGGCCTTTTTCTGTGAAAGAATACTTTCACAGTTTATTCTATGGGGATGAATATTTCGTCTTTGTTGATTATGAGCATATTATCGGATTCACTGAGGAATGGCGCGAGTTGCAAGCGATGAATGGTCATGGTGGAATCTATGTGATACCACTTGAT
>CAKQBP010000126.1 GCA_934216375.1 uncultured Veillonella sp. | reverse complement strand
ATTACAACCTAGTGAAGGTCATATCAATGTATGTGGCTTTGATACGCGCGATGAAGCGCATATTTGGGATATTCGCCAACATGTAGGAATGGTATTCCAAAATCCTGATAACCAAATCGTAGCGGCCGTTGTAGAGGAGGACGTTGCCTTTGGTCCAGAAAACTTAGGTATTCCTAGTGCAGAAATTAGACAACGTGTTGATGCAGCGTTAGCTGCTGTTAATATGACTGAATATAGAGAACATGGTCCCCATTTATTATCGGGCGGACAAAAACAACGTATTGCTATCGCAGGTGTATTAGCGATGAAGCCTGATTGCATTGTTCTTGATGAACCAACAGCTATGCTCGACCCCAAAGGTCGTCGTGAGGTTCTTGAAACAGTGCATAAGCTCAATAAAGAAGAAGGTATTACCATTGTATATATTACACACTTCATGGAGGAAGCTGTTACGGCAGACCGTGTTGTGGTTATGAAAAATGGTGTGAAATTACATGATGGTACGCCTCGTGAAATCTTTAGCCATGTAGATACCTTAAAAGGTCTGGGCCTCGATGTACCGGTGGCATCAGAAATTGCTTTTAAACTGAATGCTAAAGGGTATGAAGTTGGTAAGAGCATCATTAATAATGAAGAGTTAGCAAAAGGGCTTAAAGGCTCAAAGTTAGGCAAGCAATTATCCGCTATACACTCAACAGATGCTTCAAGAGGGGAGGAAACCCACTAATGGCGATCGTATTAGATAATATTACATATACTTACGGCATGGGTACTCCTTTTGAAAAGACTGCACTTCGTGGTGTATCTCTTACCATTGAAAATGGGGAGTTTTTAGGTGTTATCGGTCATACTGGTTCCGGTAAATCTACCTTTGTACAGCATCTAAATGGCCTATTACATCCTACAACTGGTACCGTTACGGTCAATGGTGTAGATATTAGTGCCTCCACAGAGGAAGCTAAAAAAATGCGCCATAAAGTTGGTATGGTATTCCAATACCCAGAGCATCAATTGTTTGAAGAAACCATAGCTCAAGATATCGCCTTTGGACCTAAAAACTTAGGGCTTAGTACTGATGAAGTAGATGAGCGTGTGAGAGATGCGATGAAGTTTGTAGGGCTCGACTACGATACATATGCAGAACGTTCTCCATTTCATTTATCTGGTGGTCAAATGCGCCGCGTTGCTATTGCTGGTGTAGTGGCTATGAACCCAGATTTCCTTGTGCTTGATGAACCATCTGCTGGTCTTGATCCATTTGGACGGGAAGAAATTTTTGAAGAAATCATTCGACTCCATAAAGAAAAGGGAATAACTGTAATTCTTGTATCTCACAATATGGAAGATATTTCTCGCATGGCTTCCCGTCTCGTAGTACTCGATAAAGGGCGTGTCGTTCTCGATGGTGAGCCGATGGACATCTTTAATAATCATCGTGATGAGTTACAAGCTGTTGGTGTAGATGTTCCACCAGTGTCTGTTACCATGGAATATTTGCGTGAACAAGGCCTTGATGTATCTAATCGCGTACTGTCTGTAGATGATGCGGTACAAGCAATTCTAGAGGGAGGTAGCCATGTTAAATAACATTACTATTGGTCAATACTTCCCAGGGAATTCCTTCTTGCATCGCATGGATCCGCGAGCAAAGATTATTGCTACTACCATCTTCGTAGTGGCTATCTTCTTGGCAAATTCTCCACTAGCCTATGGCATAGTAGGTGGTTTCACCATCTTTGCAATGCTATTATCGCGTTTGCCATTACGCCTGATGTGGTCTGCTATTAAACCGCTTTGGATTATCATCGTATTTACTATGGGGATTCACATTTTTACGACACCAGGGAATCCAATTTTTCAATGGGGGATTATTAATATTACCGACCATGGCGTGGCAATGGGCCTTCAAATGGCGGCACGATTAATCTTCTTAATCTTGTTCTCTTCTTTGTTGACCTATACCACATCACCGATTCGCTTAACTGATGGTATCGAACACTTGCTCAATCCATTCCGTCGCATTGGTGTTCCTGCTCATGAACTGGCCATGATGATGACTATTGCGTTGCGTTTTATCCCTACCTTATTGGATGAGACAGATCGTATTATGAAAGCACAATCTGCTCGTGGTGCAGACTTTGTGACAGGCTCTATCATTCAACGAGCGAAAAACATGGTGCCACTTTTAGTGCCATTATTTATCAGTG
Organism: uncultured Veillonella sp.; assembly: GCA_934216375.1. Taxonomy (GTDB): domain Bacteria; phylum Bacillota; class Negativicutes; order Veillonellales; family Veillonellaceae; genus Veillonella. Next base: position 2,622 of record CAKQBP010000126.1, on the reverse strand, counting down.
CGTTTCGACGGGCCGATGAATTAGCTATCGCTATGGAAGCGCGTTGCTATAGAGGTGGTGTCAACCGTACGCGTATGAAGGAATTACAAGTTACCTATGTCGATTATATTGGTGTTGGCGCTGTTGTTTTGGTAACTATTGTACTTATCGCATTGTGGTGGTTAGATCTATGAGAAACATACAGATCATAGTGGCTTATGATGGTACAGATTTAGCAGGTTATCAAAAGCAACCTAATGATAAAGGCTTAACGGTACAAGGATGTTTGGAATATGGTTTATCACGTATTTGTAATGAACCCATTCAAATTTATGGTGCATCTCGTACGGATGCAGGGGTGCATGCTAAATTTCAGGTATGTACCTTTCAAACATCAGGGACTATACCCGTAGAAAATATCCCTCGCGCCATGATAGCTCATATACCTAAGGATATAGTCGTTATAGAAGCGATAGAAATTCCGCTAGATTGGAAGCCACGGTGGAATATATACGGTAAAGAGTATGTATATACGATTCATAATCAGCTCATTGCAGATCCTTTGACGAAGAGGTATCATTGGCATGTGAAAAAGCCCTTAGATATTGATCGGATGCAGGCTGCAGGTAATGAACTATTAGGTACGCATGACTTTACAACCTTAAAGGGAACGAATTCAACCCCTGCTGATCCTGTAAAAACAATCCTGGGAATCCATGTTGAGGCAAAGGGGGCTCACGTAACGATCTCTGTGGTCGGTGATGGGTTCTTATACCATATGGTGCGTAATATTGCGGGACTACTCGTAGATGTCGGACTTGGTCGCCGTAAGGTGGAGGACATTAAAGGGTACTTAGTAGCTAAGGACCGTCGTGTTATAGGAAAAACTGCACCCGCTCAAGGCTTATGTTTAGAAGAAATATTCTTCACTGAGGAGCGTCAACAAGAGGTGTTACGAAATAAATATTTTAGATGATTCGAGAATAAATATTCTATATAATTTTATATAGACTCTTTTTTTGCCGTCTGAATATAAAACGATAAGCATAAATACTAAAAGGATACTACTTAAAAAGTGGTATCCTTTTTCTCTTATAATTTTTAGTTATAATACCTTAATTTATACCTATTATTATGTGAAATGATACATTGTAAACCTAAAATATACATGATACAATGACGATATAAGACAGGTTCGTACTATACATACATTAAAATAGTAAGGTAGACTCTTGTCAGCAGTGTAATTTTTATCCTAAGGAGGGTGAATCTCTTGCAAAAACGTAAAGATTTTATCTGGAAAATGGGCGGCCAACAAGGTGAAGGTATCGAGAGTTGCGGTGAAATCATGGCCACAATCCTTGCTAAAGAAGGCTACTCTTTGTATAGCCAACGTTTATTTGCATCTCGCATCAAAGGTGGTCATACTACATTCGCATTGCGCGTAGCATTGGAACAAATTATGTCCATTGGTGAAGGGGTAGACTTCTTGCTTTCCCTTGATCAAGAAACCGTTGATATGCACGGTTCCGAAGTACGCGATGGTGGATATATCATCTGTGATAGCAAAGTTAATCCAGACTTTTCTAAATTTGAAGGTACAAAGATTAATTGTTTATCTTTGCCTATCTCTGAAACAGCAATGAAACAAGGCTCCTTGTTGATGCGTAATATCGTAGCACTTGGAATGTCCGTAGCGCTTCTTGGCTTTGATACTAAGATGTTTAAGGATGCTATTACTGAGAAATTTGCAAAGAAATCCCAAGAGATTATAGATAAAAACTTGGCTGCTTTCGATGATGGTCATAGCCTTGTAATGGAAAAGTTAGGCGATGTTGAGATCGATACATTGCCAGCGCCTGGTAAGAAAGATCAAATGTTCTTATTAGGTAACGAAGCATGTGCTCTTGGTGCTATTGCTGCGGGCTCCCGTTTCATGGCATCATATCCTATTACGCCAGCATCCGAAGTTATGGAATACATGATTAAAACTATGGATAAGTTGGGCTCAACTGTTGTTCAAACAGAAGACGAAATCGCAGCATGTATGACAGCTATGGGTGGTGTATACGCAGGTGTTCGTGGCTTTACATGTACTTCTGGTCCAGGCCTTTCCTTGATGGCAGAATCCTTGTCTATGGCTTCCATGGCTGAATTGCCAATGGTTGTTATTGACGTTCAACGTTCTGGCCCATCCACTGGTATGGCTACAAAAGTTGAACAATCCGATATTGATGCGGCTTGCTACAATGCACATGGCGACTACTCTGGTATCGTAATTTCTCCAACATCTATCGAAGAATGCTTCTATGAAATTCAAAAAGCTTTCAACTTGGCAGAAATGTACCAATGTCCAGTAATCTTTATGCCTGACTTACAACAAGGTTTGAATAAACAATCCGTTCCTACTTTCGACTTGAACCGTGTACCTATTAACCGCGGTAAAATGATGAAAGAAGCAGAACTTCCTGCATTGGAACAACCTAAATACTTCAAACGCTTCGAATTGACTGAAGATGGTATTTCTCCTCGTACAATTCCTGGCATGAAAAATGGTCTATTCCTTTCCACAGGCTTAGAGAATAACGAAGAAGGTAAACCAGCAGAAGCGCCTACAATGCACGTAGCGCAAACTGATAAACG
>CAKQBP010000125.1 GCA_934216375.1 uncultured Veillonella sp. | reverse complement strand
AAATGGTGGCTCAAATTGAACAACGAATTATGCTCGATGCTATGACTGGTCGAGGTCGTCAAGAATCTGACGAACTAATTTGGTAATAATATAGTTATAGTGAAAGAGGAGGCCTGTGGGTCTCCTCTTTTTCTGAATGGTAACTTAGGATATAATACAAACAGAGATGAAAGGGGGTTACCGTGTGAAACTGTCGAAACGACAAGAACAAATTGCTCAAATCGTTCGCGAAGAAGGTCCTGTAACAGGTAGTGCCATTGCTGAACATTTAGAGGTCACAAGATCTGCGTTGCGCTCAGATTTATCTGTATTGACCATGTTAGGTGTGTTAGATGCACGTCCAAACGTAGGCTATTACTATGTAGGACTTTCAAAGGAAACACAAACGGCTGAGCGATTAAAGTCATTTCTGGTAAGTGATGTATTATCTCAAGCAGTCGTGGTTAATGGGGATACGAGTTTGTATGATACAATTGTCACATTATTTACAGAGGATGTAGGTACCATATTAGTGTGTGATGGCTCATACCTAATGGGTGTGGTATCTCGGAAAGATTTATTACGCGCCTCTATGGGACAAACAGATTCGCATACCATGCCTATATCTATGATTATGACCCCTGTAAGCAAGGTTATAGCGGTGGAGCCTACCGATACTTTGGTAGAGGCTGCACAGAAAATGATAGATTATGAAGTAGCTTGTTTACCTGTCGTCGTTCGTGAGGATGTAGGTAACAAGAAACGCTTAAAGGTTGTGGGCCGTGTATCAAAAACGACGGTAGCAAAAGTATTTTTAGAATGTAGCATACACTGAGGTTGATAGAATGGCAGAAAAAATTATTTATGCAATATCGGATTCCCTAGGGGAAACTGCTGAGGCTGTAGCGAGAGCTACGGCGAGTCAATATGATAAGGAGCAAATTGAAATTGTCCGCGTTCCCTATATTGATAGTGAAAGCCAAATTGATGAGGTTATAGACGACGCAAAACGTGGAAATCATGTTATTTGCCATACCATTGTGTCTGCGGCTTTACGTAAGTATTTGCATGAGAAGGTGGCTGAATATAATATTCCGGCTGTGGATATCATGGGGCCTGTTCTCGATGCAGTTGGTACTATTGCAACTACTAAACCGCGCATGACAGCAGGTATGGTTCATAAGCTCGATCAAGAGTATTTTAAAAAGGTTGAAGCTATTGAGTTTGCCGTGAAATATGATGATGGTAAAAATCCATCTGGTTTTGAAAAGGCCGATATAGTTATTATTGGTGTATCTAGAACTAGTAAGACACCATTGTCCATGTTCTTGGCATACAAAAAGATTAAAGCCGCAAATTTGCCACTAGTGCCAGAGGTACCGTTGCCAGAGGAATTATTCAAAATTCCGGCAAAAAAAATCGTGGGCCTTATTATAGATCCATACAAATTAAATAATATTCGAAGTGAACGTTTACGCGCTATCGGTCTTGAAGACGAAGCAAATTATGCATCTATTGAGCGTATTCAATCTGAATTGGATTATGCAAAGGCTATCATGCGTCGTTTGCACTGCCAAGTGTTAGATGTTTCTAATAAATCCATTGAAGAAACGGCTTCCCTTGTTATGCAATTGATTGATAAAAATCGCGCGTCGGAGGGTAAATGAATATACGTGAACAAATAGAGGAGAGGGAGGCTTTGCTTCTGTCTCCCTATGCAGCTAAAAGCCGCGATGCAATCCGTGATATAGAAGAAGAGCCTGATTCACTTAGAACTGCGTTCCAACGCGATCGGGACCGCATTATTCACAGTAAATGTTTTAGACGATTAAAGCATAAGACACAGGTATATATTGCGCCAGGTGACCATTATCGGACACGCATGACTCATACTCTTGAGGTAGGTCAAATTGGTCGTACTGTGGCTCGTGCTTTACGTTTGAATGAGGACCTTGTGGAAGCTATTGCCATGGGCCATGATGTAGGGCATACACCATTTGGTCATGTAGGCGAATATGCATTGCGAGATATGGTGGGGCACTTCAATCATAATGAGCAAAGTTTGCGCATGGTTGAGGTGATAGAAAGACATGGTAACCACCAGGGTCTTAATTTAACGACTGCTGTTCGAGATGGCATCGTAGGTCATACAGGAGCTACAATTCCTGTGACCTTAGAAGGTCAAATTATTCGTATTGTAGACCGTATTGCGTATTTGTGTCATGATTTTGATGATGCACAGCGGGCAGGTATGTTGACAGCGGAGGAGCTACCTTTTGAGGTGCGTGAGCATTTTGGTATGACTCCATCTAGTATGATTACCGCAATGGTTGAAGATATGGTTCGAGAATCTTTGGATAAGCCGGCTATTTCTATGTCTGCTGATGTGGAAATGACGATGAATCTATTCCGTCAATTTATGTTTAAACATGTTTATTTGGCACCAGCTTTAATTCCGGACCGCAAAAAGGCAGCTCATGTGGTGAAAAATTTATTTACTCACTTCATGGAGTACCCAGATGATATGGAAGGTTGTGAAACTGGTAAAGAGTTTTATTCTACACTTGATGTAGTTGATTATGTGGCAGGCTTAACAGATCAATATGCTATTAAGCTATTTAAACAATACTATATTCCAAACATTACATTATAAATAACAAAAAAAACAGTTAGTTCAAATTGAACTAACTGCTTTTTTTGGGGCTCTAGAACCCCAAAGAGTACATGTACTTTTTATTTTACGCGCGTGTAATTTTATTAGAACGAAGGCAGCGAGTGCATACGTTTACTTTTTTAGTAGCACCGTCTACAACCGCCCGTACTCTTTGAATGTTCGGTTTCCAAGTTTTTCTTGTGCGAATGTGAGAATGACTCACGTTCATACCGCTAGATGTGGATTTACCACATACTTCGCAAAGGTTTGCCATAGTTTCCACCTCCAAGCTTAATCTATAACATAACAAAAGTATATTATCATAAAGAATAGCTTAAAGCAAGTGTTTTTGTCGTACATATTGCTCTTTTTATGAAATATACTACAATATAAGGTATACTATATATCATATTCTAAGATATAAATGGACTTTTACACAAGGATATACAAAAATTGGATATATCTCATGTGTTTATCGTATATTTAAAGGAGTTTTTATGGATGAACGATTGACGACTATAAAGGGAATTGGTCTTGGTCGCGAGAAACAATTGCATAAGTTGGGAATTACCAATGTTACATCCTTATTGACTTACTTCCCTAGAACCTATGAAGACCGCCGTACGATGTATAGAATTGGTGATTTAAAATCAGGTATGACAGGCGGTGTGGTAGGTACTGTTATTGCCGTACAAGAGAAACGCCCTCGTCCTCGATTGTCTATTTTAGAGGTCGTCATTGCAGATGGCACAGCTCCTTTGAAGATTGTTTTGTTTAATCAAGGGTATAGAAAGAACTTTTACAAAAAGGGGCAACGTCTATATGCGTATGGTAAAGCTGAGTTTCAATATGGTTCCATGCAAATGAATACACCGCAAATAGAAAATTTAGGAGACAGTGGTGAACCTGATCGAGGTATCGTTCCTATTTACGCACTTGCTGATGGGGTATCTCAATTTGTGGTACGATCATCCGTACGCAATTGGTTTGCAGCTAATCATGAGTTACCAGAGATTTTACCTGTGGAGGTTCGTGAAAGTCATCATTATATGAGTCGATATGATGCTTTTAAGATGATGCATTTCCCAGATTCTTCTGAGCGCTATGAAGCGGCTCGCCATCAATTGGCCTATGAAGAGTTGTTCGTCATGCAAGCTGGCTTAGCTTTATTGCGAAATAAAGAGCAATGCCACAGAGGTCCTAAAATGGGACAAAACGGGGAACTAATGACTCGGTGTATAGAGAATTTACCGTTTTCCTTAACGGGTGATCAACAACGAGCGTTAGAGGATATTCGTATTGATATGGAAGACGAACGACCTATGCAAAGATTGTTGCAAGGTGATGTAGGCTCTGGTAAAACTATTGTTGCTACCTTGAGTTTATTAAAAGCCATTGAAAATGGGTATCAGGGGGCATTGATGGCTCCTACGGAGATTCTAGCGGCTCAACATTACGAAGGGATACGAACTGTATGTGCTAATTTAGGTATTACCATAGAACTATTAACTGGATCCTCCACGAAAAAGGACAAAGAACGCATCTATGAAGGCTTAGCTGATGGAACAATTCATATGATTGTTGGAACCCATGCTCTTATTCAAGAAGGTGTTAATTTTCATAACTTAGGACTTGTTATCATTGATGAGCAACATCGCTTCGGTGTAGACCAACGGGCGAGATTGCAACAGAAGGGAACATATCCTCATGTACTTATCATGACGGCTACACCAATTCCTCGCACCATGACATTATCCGTATATGGTGATTTGGCAGTATCCTTAATAAAAGAAATGCCACCAGGGCGAAAACCTGTTAAAACATATGCTGTAGATAGTTCTTATAAAGATAGATTACGCACTTTCTTCGGCAAGGAAATGGCAGAGGGGCGTCAGGTCTACGTGGTGTGCCCTCTTGTAGAAGAATCCGAAAAATTAGACTTACAAGCCGCCGAGGAATTGTATCTAGAATTAAAAGAATACTTTTATAAAGCTTATAAAGTGGGACTCGTTCACGGTCGTATGAAGCCGAGTGAAAAAGATGAAGTGATGAATGCCTTTCATAAGGGTGAAATTTCATTACTTGTTTCTACTACAGTTATCGAAGTTGGTGTTAATGTTCCAAATGCGACTATTATGTGCATTGAAGGGGCAGAGCGATTTGGGCTCTCTCAATTACATCAGCTGAGAGGCCGTGTAGGACGTGGCACTCATCAATCCTACTGTATTC
>CAKQBP010000124.1 GCA_934216375.1 uncultured Veillonella sp. | reverse complement strand
TTACAAGGCTCTTTGGTGAAAGCTTATGTGCTGCTAGCGACTGTTGTATGGCGTCAAGAATCAATTCCTTTGGTGTGTCTCGGCGACAGCCAATGCCCATCGTATACGTACGAGGGCGCAAAATCAATTGATGACCATACTCGTCAATTACTTTGTCTGTAATAACCACGCGAGATGAACCCTCTTCAGCGCTTTCATTTTTACATGGAATAGACTCAAGTTGATCCAAAGAAACAACGTGAACCAATCCATGTTCGCCAATATGAGCTTTCGCAGCTTGCTCTAGTTCCTCTGCATTCGACAAGCTTTCATCGATATAATAATCAACCCGCTCTCCCCCAACGATGGCAGAGTTCACATTGATTAAGGTTTGAAAATCATCTACCAACAGATGCTCATGGCGCGCCAACACGTCAGGCGCAGGCAATCCGTTTACATCCGTTGCGGTTGTAATAACAGGGTCCGCATCGATGGCCAGCGAAATGGACTGCGTCCATTCGTTGGCGCCCCCAAGGTGACCAGATAATAAACTAATTACATGGTGCCCCACTTCGTCCATTACGACTACCGCAGGATCCTTAGATTTATGCTCAATATACGGTGCAATCATGCGAACTACGATGCCAAGCGCCATAATGCATAATACTTGGTCGTAATCCTTGAAAATCTGTCCAATATGATTTTTGAGGGAATCAAAATAAATAGCCTCACCACCAGAGGGACGGTTTTCTTTTTCAAAGCAATCCGCATGAGGTGCCACCAAAGACTTGATGCGTTGACCCAGCTTGGCCCCTCGTTCAGATACAGAAAGAATAGCCGTTCTATTCTTCTTAGCTTCTGTCGTAGGCACAACAGTTTCTAGCTCTTTCATCATACTAGTCCTTAGCACTGCGGTACATGTGAGCGAAGCCTTTGTCATAGAGTTTAGACAATTCGTATTCACTATCTAATACATGGCTTACTACAATCATAGCTTGGCGCAATACGCCTTCTTTCGCTACAATATCCGCAATGGTTTCCAATGTGCCACGGATAATGCGTTGGTCTGGCCAAGAAGCTTTTACCACGATAGCCACTGGAGTCGTTTTGTCATAACCGCCCTCGATAAGTTCAGCTACAACCTTATCTAACATTTGAACACTAAGGAAAATACACATTGTCGCTTCGTGGGATGCTAACATGCGCAATTTTTCCTTTGGAGGCATTGGTGTACGGCCTTCCATACGCGTAATAATTACTGTTTGAGATACATTTGGCAATGTATATTCTTGTTTCAATGCCGCTGCTGTAGCAAGGAAAGAGCTTACACCTGGCACGACTTCATAAGAAATACCCATGCCAGCCAATGCATCCATTTGCTCTTGAATAGCACCGTAAATAGCAGGGTCACCTGTGTGAAGGCGAACTACACGTTTACCAGCCTCAACGGCAGCTTTCATAACAGCCAAAACCTCATCAAGGTTCATAGTAGCACTGTTATGGATTTCACAGCCTGGTTTACAAGCCTCTAAAATAGCAGGGTTTACCAAGGAGCCAGCGTAAATAACAACGTCTGCCTCTTGCACTAAACGATATCCTTTGCGAGTAATTAACTCAGGATCCCCAGGGCCTGCACCTACGATATGTACGTCAACCATATTACTCTCCTTCTGCGATACGCGTTGCAGATACAATGAAAATTGGACTCAATGGGTCTAACAAATGATAGGGACCAGCCTTGCGGTAACGGCTGATGGACATTTGGTAACCTTCATACGTGAAAGGACGACCTTTCAACTCTTTCAAGATTGTATAACCTGTCTCCATCGTTACAGCAGTTACTACTAGACGGCCGCCTACTTTTAAAAGACGTTGCGCTTCATCCATGATGCCTGTCATACCACCAGCGCTACCTCCGATGATAACCGCATCAAGCTCAGGCAATTCTTCCATGCCTTCAGGAGCTTTGGATTTGATTACGGTCATATTATTTACATTGAATTTCTTTATATTCTCATTGATAAGGTCGATGCCTTTATCAAAGCGCTCAATTGCATATACATGCCCTTTAGGAGCTGCCAAGGCTGCTTCAATAGAAATAGAGCCCGTACCAGCACCTACGTCAAGAACGATGCTATCCTCCTCGATGCGTGCCTCATTCATAACGGCTTTGCGAATTTCGCATTTCGTCATCGGCACATCGCCGCGGATAAACTCCTCATCAGGAATTCCGAAAAAATGTCTCATCCTAGTACCACCATTACAGAATGACCAAAGCCTTCAAGCTCAGTTAACACCTCTAGCGTAGAGTCTACGATTTTTTCATCATCATAACTCAAGCGCTCAAGGGCTGCCGCTCTCGTTTCTTTTGGCCAACCTGCATCTATTAAAATACGCGCAATATGCGCTGGATTATATTCTGGGTCAGTTAAGAATCCCATCTTTTTACCTACTTCATATACGAGTTTCTCTGGTGCCGGTTGGCGACCGTGAAAGCTCATTAAATCCGCATCATGCCATACCTCATTGAGTCGGGCAAAGGCAAAGGTCATAGAACTAATACCTGGTACCACCTCAATAGGATTAGCAGTAAATTTCTTCTTTAAATAGGGCAACAAGCTATAGTAGCCTGTATCACCACTAACCATGACCACCACGTCATGGCTCTTGAGCTCCTGCTCAATTTGTTCGGCTAATAAACTAAGTTTACCCGTTACAGGATATGTAATTTGGCCAGGCTCTTGAAAGTCCTCTAAGGACCGTTCACTGCCTACCAATACTGTAGCATGTTTAATTAAATTAAGGCCTCTAGGCACCACATAATCAGGATTACCCGGACCAATGCCTACGATATACAAGGTATGTGCCAATGTTCAAGTTCTCCTATCTCTTTTGCATGCTTATCCATTGCCAAGATTTCGCCCTTTAAGGTCGTAATGATGATGCCCACCTCTGCTTCGTTAGCAATATAGCGCTCACTACGTAGAGAGGCACGATCTACAACACGTTGGTACACACCAGTCAATCCTTCTCGCTCCAAGATAGGGAATGTAGACTCTGTAGTTTGGCAATTAAATAACTCTTCACACACCTCTTGGGATGCTCCTTCTAAGGCAGCATAGGCCACGATACTTTCCATACGTCCATCACTCATGCGATTATGAGTATGGAAGCTACCGCTAGCTAGTTTGATTAATTTACCGATATGACCGATGATTAAGATTCGCTTGAATCCAATCTGTACAGCCTTTTCAAGCATAAATCCGATAAAATTACTCGTTTCTGCCATTTGGTTCTTATGAATACCTAATACTTGCTCTGCAAGATCTTGACCGATACGCCCCGGTACGAGAACAGCTGTTTCACATCCGTTAGCCTTCATAACTTTCAACTGTGGCACTAACGAGTTCTTAAACCCTTCTTCACTCATAGGCTTAACAATACCTGTAGTACCAATAATGGAAATGCCACCTTCGATACCAAGCGTATGATTCAAGGTTTTCTTAGCTAATACCTTACCATTAGGAACACTAACGGTTACCGTTACACCTTGACCATGGACACAATGTTCTTCAAAAACTAGCTTCATCATTGCCCGAGGCCCTGGATTGATAGCCGGTTCTCCTGGTGGCATAGCAAGGCCTGGTTTCGTTACGGTACCTACACCAAAGCCGGCTCGGAATCGCAGTTCACCAGTATTATCAAGGGTCACTGTCGTTTCCACATCATTGCCATGAGTTACATCAGGATCGTCACCGCCGTCTTTCATGACGGTCACCTTCGCCTCTGTATCGGATATAACCTCTACCGCTTTAATAGGCACCTCAATATACTGCCCTTGAGGATTTTCAATAACCACTTGGTCCACAATATTCTTATCTAAGAGGGCCAATAAACCAGCTTTCATACCTGCCGTAGCACATGAACCTGTGGTATATCCACCCTTCATGTCCTCCACTTTCATAAGGCCTCCTACACTGATAGTATTAGAAACTCAAACGAGTCTAACTAACCTATCCTATGGACATATAGTATTAAGAACGGAAGTTAACGAATTGCAATTCTACAGGGATATCCAATTGTTTTAGCATTTGGATTACTGCTTGCAAATCGTCTTTATCCTTACAAGATACGCGCACATGATCCTCTTGGATAGATGCTTGTACCTTAATTTTCATGTTTTTAATTGCTTTTACTACTTCTTTAGCATTTTCTTTAGTAATGCCTTTTTTAATAGTAATGATTTGGCGAACTGTTGCACCTGCTGCTGGTTCAACTTTGCCGTAGTCAAGATTTTTAATCGCTACGTTACGTTTAACCATCTTGCCTTTTAATACATCGATAATGGCATTCAATTTGTATTCATCATCACCGATGATTTTGATAGTGTCGCCTTCAAGACTAATTTCCGCTTTAGAACCACGGAAATCATAGCGCGTACCAATCTCTTTTTTCGCTTGGTTTACCGCATTATCCACTTCCTGCATATCCACTTCAGACACAACATCAAAGGAACAATCTTTAGCCATTTTATACCTCCTACACCTGAACCTGTTGGGCATAAGGTTCATAGCATTACTTTCATCATCCTCATATTCCAAATGAAAGTGTAAAACTACACCAAATCGGAATACATCTCTATAATTATACCTTAAAATACGCTTATTTTCTAGGTAAATCGATTTTCTTAATTATAATTGTTAGCTATGTATTAATAAGGTTTTTATAAGTATAGTGAAAGTTCTCTAATACGGTTATGCAATACACAAGACAAATAATAAAAAAACTAGCAACATACATAATATATGTACATTGCTAGTTTCTGTATAACGATATTACGTTGTATTTAGTTTATAGCTAAGAACTATAACTAAAATACTAATTAAGCCAAAACTAAAGACAATACAAATTCAAAGGAATTCTACAACCAATTATATTATAAAACGTTTACCGCATCATATGTA
>CAKQBP010000123.1 GCA_934216375.1 uncultured Veillonella sp. | reverse complement strand
CGTCATCTAGAGGATAAATTGATAAAAGAGTATATGACGGCTAAGGGACCATCTGTGCGTTTAGCCGTTAATTCCTGTGATATAGATTTCGTAGATCGCTGGCAAGGCTTTCAACATATTCATTTGGAAGGTGAATTAGATGATTATGTATTGCGTCGTGGTGACGGTATGTATGCCTATAATTTAGCTGTCGTACTGGATGATATTGCTATGGGGATAACGGAGGTCATTCGTGGAGACGATTTACTAGAGACTACGGGGCAGCAAATATATTTATATAAAACATTACAATCTAGTTTTACATCTAAAAATATACAAATACCTTCTTATGGACATGCTCCATTATTAATTGATTCTGAAGGGCATAGATTATCTAAACGACAAAAAAGTATTACTATTCGTGAATTACGTGAAAGTCAATGGTCTCCTAATAGAATTTTAGGTGAACTAGCTATTGCTGGCGGCTTAGTTGATGCTCATACATTTAGTCGTAGAGAAATTAGTTTATCTGAATTAATTGAGATTGATTTAAATTTACCTAGTCTTAGTCAGAAAACGATTGACATACAAATTAAAGAATAGAGTAATAGAAGAGTATTGCTTTATGTTATAGGATGCTTGCTAAAAGAGAATAATTCTTTAACTATATAATTCGATATAATATATTGACAATATTCGATATTTATTTATAATAGTATATAAGAGGTGGTCGAAATGACAATTCAACAAGCTTTAGATCAAAAAGTATGGGCCGTTATTGGAGCTACCCATAAAACCGAAAAGTTCGGTTATAAGATTTATAAATGTCTTAAAGATCACGGATATGAAGTATATCCAGTTAATCCTAATATTGCAGAAATAGATGGAGACACTTGTTACTCTAGTCTTTCTGCACTTCCCGTTGTGCCTGCTGTGGTAGATTTTGTTGTGCCAGAAGCAGCGGGATTAGCTGCACTTGATGAATGCAAAGAACTTGGCATTTCTGTTGTGTGGTTGCAACCGGGGGCGGATAAACCATCTGTTGTTGAAAAAGCACATGCTTTAGATCTGCATGTCATTCAAGATTGTGTATTAGTTCAATTACCGTAGGAGGGTACAATGAGCGAATTAAAAGATTTAAAAACTGCTGAATATCAAGATTTAGTAAACCAAGGTGGTGTTACTGTTGTTGACTTCTGGGCTCCATGGTGCGGTTATTGCGTACGTATGATGCCAATCATTGAAGAAATTGCAGGTGAGCTTGAAGGTAAAGCTAACTTTGTAAAAGTAAACGCTGATGAAGAACCAGAATTAGCACGTAATTTACAAGTTGAAGTATTGCCTACATTCGTTATCTTAAAAGATGGTGAAGTAGTAGACCGTAAAATTGGTTTCTTACCTAAAGGCGATCTTCAAGCGGCTATCGAATCTAAATTCTAATACTATAATCAAAACTATATAAATAGAGGAAAACCTCATCAATGTATGTGTTGTACATTGATGAGGTTTTTTGTGCTTTTTTGAATATAGTCCTAAATATCTTTAACTTTTATGAGTTGCTAAACATAATACATCTAAAAGTGGGGATTATGTCCATCTGAGGAGTGGTATTTCACCATTGTGGTGGAGAGTGGTTAAATTAATTAATTTTGAATATTTAATCGAACATATGTATTGTAGAAAAGAGGAGAAAAATAGAGATTAAACAAGAAAAATATAAAAAAGTGGGATAAAAATGGATTTTTTGTTGTGAAAGGTGGGGAATTGTGGTAGAATTTACCATATAGTGGTGGATAAGAAATAGTGAAAGGCGGTGATACGTATGTTCATGGGCGAATATAATCACACTATTGATACAAAAGGGCGGATGATTATACCTGCGAAAATACGTGAACAACTAGGCGATTTGTGCATCGTTACAAAAGGCTTAGATAACTGCTTGGCTATTTACACCGAAGAGGCGTGGAAAAAAATTTCTACTGCTTTACAATCACAATCCTCCACTAAAGCTAGCGTGCGTGCCTTAAAACGTTTTGTTTTTGGTAGTGCTGCTGAACTTGAATATGATAAACAAGGTCGTGTCCTCATTCCTGTACCACTACGTGAATATGCAAGCCTTGATAAACAGGCTGTTATTGTAGGTGCTGGGGACCACGTTGAAATTTGGAGTCGTGAAAAATACGATTTCTATGATGAGCAAGTGGCTGAAAGCATGGAGGAATTAGTTGAAGGGCTTGAAGGGATTATGTTATAGGAGGCTATGATGGAATTTAATCATACTAGCGTACTCTTACGTGAAACGGTGGACTCCGTCGTAACTAATCCAAAAGGCATTTATGTGGACTGTACCCTTGGTGGGGCAGGACATGCTCACGCAGTGGGCGAGATGCTAGACCCAGAAGGCATGATTATAGGTTTAGATCAAGATGAAGATGCTTTGAGTGTAGCTCGACAGCGTTTATCTGATTTGAAATGTCAGGTGTTAACAATACCTACAAACTTTTCTAACTTAAAAGAAGCCCTCCGAAATGCGGGCATCTATGAAGTAGATGGTTTTATCTTTGATCTTGGCGTATCAAGCTATCAACTAGATACCCCTGAACGAGGTTTTTCATATATGAATGATGGACCTCTTGATATGCGTATGGATAAAGATGCACCTCTCACGGCAGAGGAAATTATTAATGAATATGACAGTGAACAATTACTGCAAATTATCCGCGACTATGGGGAAGAACGATGGGCTAAACGGATTGTTGAGTTTATTGTTGAAGCACGACAAGAAAAAAGAATTACTACTACTGGTGAGTTAGTTAGAATTATTAAGAATGCAATACCTGCAAAGGCGCGACAAGATGGACCTCATCCGGCAAAACGGACGTTTCAGGCCATACGTATTGAAGTAAATAGAGAATTAGCAATTTTGCATGATAGTTTTGTAGATGCTGTATCGATGTTAAAACCAAAGGGAAAGATTGGAGTTATTACATTTCACTCCTTGGAAGATCGAATTACAAAGCAAACTTTTAAAGAGTTAAGTACCGCATGTATATGTCCTCCACAATTGCCTATGTGTGTTTGTAATCACAAGGCAGTTGTAAAGGCAAAGAATAAGGCTATAGAGCCAAGTATAGGGGAGATTGAAGTTAATCCGAGAGCTAGAAGCGCTAAATTGCGCGTAGCAGTAAAGTTGTAGATTTGGAAGGGGTTAAGTGTTATGTTAGCGAGAAAGGCTGTTGTGGGCCAAGTAAAAGGTGATATGTTGGTCATTGCACAAGGGAGAAGACGTAGTGCAAACGTAGCTTTAGATTTAAGCCCTATGATGTGGCAAGTTGTATATGGTATTGCTGCATTAGTTGCATGCTTACTTATCATGATGGTTATGAATGCATACAGTACAAAGTTGGGCTATGAGGTAGTTAAAACACAGCAAGCTGTAGTACAATTAACAAAAGATAACGATGCATTGGACGTTGAAGTGGCTTCTTTGAAGTCTCCTGTACGTATCCAACAAATCGCAGAAGAACAACTAGGAATGGTTTTGCCTGATTCTTTTGTTTATAGCACAAAAAGCGCTGTTACTGAACGTAATGTACAAGAGAAACAGCAAATTATAGACTAGCAGGCGAAGCAGCTCGTATTGGGCTGCTTTCCTTTGCGTGTAAAGGAGATTGTATATGAAACACTTACAAGATATAGTAAAAACCTTACATGCACCGCATGTAGAAGGTAATACAGCTGTTGAAATTTTAGATGTTACTGCTGATTCTCGTGCTGTAAAAGCAGGTAGTTTATTTATTGCTTTAGATGGTGCCACTGTAGATGGTCATAACTATGTAAATAAAGCTATTGAGGCTGGTGCAGTAGCTGTACTAGTATCTAAACCGGTGGAGGTAAGTGGTGATGTTTGTGTTATCACTGTTGAAGATACACGTGCGGCTATGATGGCCTGTGTACCGTACTTTTTTGATTATCCAGCCAACTCTATGCGCATGATTGGCGTTACTGGTACTAATGGTAAAACGACTACGAGTCATATGATTCGTCATATTTTGAAAGTTCAAGGTCATAAGGTTGGTGTAATTGGTACCGTTCATATTATGATTGGTGATACATCATATCCGATTCATAATACGACACCTGACGTAGTAGATTTACAACATATCTTGTATCAAATGGTGCAAGAGGGGGTTACACATTGCGTAATGGAAGTATCTTCTCATGCATTGGCATTAGGTCGTGTATCTGGGGTTGAGTACGATACGGCAGTATTTACAAATCTTACACAAGATCATTTAGACTTTCACAAAACATTTGAGAATTACTTAGCAGCTAAATGTAAACTATTCGAACAAGTTAGCAAACCAAACCAAATAAAATCTGGTAAGGGTGCTGTTATCAATATTGATGATGCCTATGGGCATCGGGTTGTTGAAAAAACCACAGCCCCTATCATTACTTATAGTATTGATGGAAATGGTACGCTGAATGCGCTTGATGTAGATATGACTCCTAAATCTAGCCGTTACACTGTATCCTATGACGGACATGACTATACGGTAGCTATGAATACAACGGGCTTATTTAATGTGTATAATACATTGGCGGCTATTGGGGCGTGCCTTTTGGAAGGTATTTCCATGGAAGATATCGATAAAGCATTAAAAACATTTAGCGCTGTACCTGGGCGCTTTGAGTTGATAGAGGAAGGTCAACCATTTGCTGTTGTTGTAGACTATGCACATACACCAGATGGGTTAGAAAATATTTTGCAAACAGCAAAGGCTATTCAAGAAAATCGTATTATTGTAGTCTTTGGCTGTGGCGGTGACCGAGATGCAACCAAACGCCCTATTATGGGACGCATTGCGGCACAATACGGTGATGTTGTGTATGTTACATCTGATAATCCGCGTACAGAAGATCCTGTACAAATTGTTAAAGATGTGGAAGCAGGCGTTAAAGAAGGGC
>CAKQBP010000122.1 GCA_934216375.1 uncultured Veillonella sp. | reverse complement strand
ATGCGGGAATAGCTCAGCGGTAGAGCACCGCCTTGCCAAGGCGGGGGTCGCGAGTTCGAATCTCGTTTCCCGCTCCAATTTTATATGGCGGCATAGCCAAGCGGTAAGGCAGAGGTCTGCAAAACCTTTATTCCCCAGTTCGATTCTGGGTGCCGCCTCCACAATCGTTACCCATGCCGGGGTGGCGGAACAGGCAGACGCAACGGACTTAAAATCCGTCGGTTGGAAACAACCGTACCGGTTCGATTCCGGTCCTCGGCACCAATTAAGACTAACTTAGGGTTAGTCTTTTTTCTTATATACAATTAAAACGATTTGTGAAAATTATTACTATAAGTTACGTATAAATATATAAGAGATAGATAAATCTATGAATAAGAAACCTAAGTTATTGATTAGTGAATGCCTATTTGGTGTACCCTGTCGATATGATGGCAAAGACAATTATATAGAAACGATAGAGGCTCTAAAGGAATATTATGAATTAGTACCTGTATGTCCGGAAGTGTTAGGGGGACTTAGTACGCCTCGTGATCCTGCGGAGCGGCAGGGTGAACGTATATGTACTGTTAATGGAGCTGATGTTACCGATGAGTTTGTAAGAGGTGCTCAATTAACAGTTGATATTGCACTAAAATATGGTTGCAAGCAAGCTTTGATGAAGGCGAAAAGTCCTAGCTGTGGATATAAGTGCATTTATGATGGAACTTTTACTAGAACATTGAAAAATGGTCATGGATGTACTGTAGAGGCTCTATTAGAAAAGAATATAAGAATTTATACGGAAAATGATATAGAGCTTTTGCTTGCAGAAAAAAAGAGATGAGTTAAACTCATCTCTTTTTGGTTATATTAAGTTGTTTTACTATTAAAATAACTTAATACAATAGAAAAATAATGGCTACAATATCAATTAAAGACTACTTGTTTGCATTAACAGGATCATTTGCTAATGGTTGTTCACCAAGTAATGTAGTTAAGTTATGTAGATTAAATCGATATTGAGCATTACTAAAATCTCGTGTTGCATCATATCGTTGACTTGGAGCATGCATGAGACCAACTAATGTATCGTATAGCAAATCATTAGTAAAGAATTGATGCTCGTGTTTTGCAAGTACCTCAGCAGTCTGTGGATAGGTTGAGCGATATTGTGGAGATAGGTATACCCAGAATGGAATATGTGTCATAACAAAATCAAATGTATCAGGGTTATGCGATTTGTCTAAACTTTCACCGTGATCGGAGAAATACACCATGGCTTGTAAGTTTAATTTGTCTTTGCCATAATTGTAAATTTGTTGTAATAACCAGTCTGTGTATAATTGGCTGTTAGCATATGCTTCTTGACCATCAGGATACGGACCTTGTTTCCACTTGCTAAATTCATGCGGGTAACGATCATTGTAGTAAATATGACTACCCATAATATGTATAACGATAAAGTTGTTCTTGGTAGGATCTACAGTTTCTAATAATGGCAATAGAGCTTCATCATATCGATCTGAGAATGCATAAGATTCATGGGCCCATTTTGTTGTGTCTGCAGTCTTAGCCATTAATGAAATAGCTGTATCATATTCACCGAATACACCTTGATTGCTAAACCAAGAAGTCGTGTATCCCGCTTTTTTAGCAATATCTAAGATATTGGCTGAATCAAGAAATGGTTTATCATCATATTGATTTCGTTCAGATAGTGCACGCTCCAAGGTTGGTACTGTTTGTACGTACGATGAATAGGCATTATCAAAGAAGACAAAGTCTTTATTGTCCGAACGCATATTGCCTTGCCATGGAGTATCGTCATATGGGAAGTTTGGATTATATACTTTCATATAATCTCGAGAACTAGATTCGCCAATGACTAGAATAATAGTACCAGGTGTTTTGTTCACCGCTGTTTCCTTTGTGTCTAAATTAAAGGAATCAAATACTAAGTGGTGATTATCATTATATTGTTGCATTTGTTTTACATAATCGCCTGCAGCAATCCAGTTCGCCACAATACAGGTTTGAGGGAACAAGAAGAATGGTACATATACTAAAAAAGCTACAAGGGATGCGATGAGCATAGCTGACCGCATAGGACGTGTAGTATTTAAGTTTACTACTGCTTTCATTCCTAAGTTAGACCAGTACAATAAATAAGTCCATAAAATAAGACCAATACTCACTGCTATAAGACCAGGTATACCAGCTGCATTCTTTAAAAAACCAAATGCTTCTTCTGGATTGGTCATATATACGGCTAGCAGACTGGCTGGCGTTAAGCAATGCCAAGTAGTCATGTAATAGCCGATCTGTAAGAATGGTATTAAGCTCAGAATCATGGAAATGATAGCCATGATTAAGGATGTTGTTTTATGGAAGCGATTTGTTTGGTTCAGTAAAAACTGAATGCCTGATAATCCCATGAAAATTAATAAGCCAAATAAAAAATCATTAGCAAATTCATAGAAGTATAATGGCTTCACATAGGACCAATGGAATAAAAGAGGAAAGGTAAGTGCCCATAAGATTCCGACTAGGCCATACCCTAAAAAAGGCCTGTGGAAAACGGTACACCCCATAAAATATTGAAATAAAAAGGTACCTACAATTGTTGGTACAGCTAAAATCGTAATATCCTCTACATCAAGCCCTAAGGTTATGGGCTCATAAATTAAAAATAAGATGATATATAAAACAATACCTATAATACCAAAGCGAAAAATTGGATTTCGCCCAATTTGCCTCACACTCGATGACATAATAAATCCTCTCTAAAAGGAATACACAATAACGTATCTTTTTTTAATATAAAATAATTACAATAATAAAGATAGCAGATGAGTGTAAAAAAAACAATTATTTGAAAGTACTACTATAAATGCTTTATAATTATATAGTTAAAAACATTTTTTCTGAGGATTGGGTTTTATGGGAGATTATAACTACAAGTTGGACGTTTTTGAAGGTCCCCTTGATCTGCTCTTGCATCTCATTGAAAAACATAAAATAGAAATTACCGATATTCCTATCGTTGAAATAACGAGTCAATACTTGGCATATCTAGACAATTGGAACCATTTTGATATTCATTATAGTAGTGAATTTCTTGTTATGGCATCTACCTTATTACAGATTAAATCACGCATGTTATTACCTAAGGCTGAACCTGAGCCCGATGAAGCAGAGGATCCACGTGACGAGTTGGTAGCAAAATTAGTAGAATTTAAGAAAATTAAGGATATTACATCTCTATTAATGGAGCGTACCGCTGTATCTGCGAATATATTTAGTCGTCCTGAAGAAACGAGTGTGCTTGGATTAGATAGTGTATATAATTTGGAACTTTCACAGTTATATCAAATTTTTTATCAAACTATAAAACGGGCTAAAGAGTTACCAGAAGAAGAGACAATTCGTGAGGTAAAGGTTGAAAAGGATACGTATAGTTTAGAGGACATGATTATATCCTTGTCTAGTCGTATACATCGTGGCGAATGTCTATATTTTAGGGAGTTATTAGTAGCAATTGATACGAAAAGTGGTATGGTAACTATCTTTATGGCTGTTTTAGAATTATTAAAACAACAAGTTATGGAAATGCGCTATGAAGATGATGATATTATATTCACTGCTACCTTAGAGAGGGCCGTGTAGAAAGGGGGCCATATGAGCTTACCAACGATGCATTTAGAAGCCGTTTTGTTTTCATCGGCAAAGCCTATATCGATAGATATGCTAGAAGAGGTGTTTGGTCTTTCCACAGAGGAAACACAAAAATATATAGAAGAATTACAACGTGAACTAAAAGAACAAAATAGAGGTATTCGATTACGTATATCAGGAGCCGGTGTTGAATTAGTCAGCGCTGTTGAATGTGCTGATTATGTTGGTCATATTCGTAAAAAAGAAGATAAATTATCTAATGCGGCCATGGAAACATTAGCTGTTATCGCCTATAAGCAGCCTATTACAAAGGCTGAAATTGAAGAGGTTCGCGGTGTAAATAGCGATAAAATTATAAAACAATTATTGACTAGATCTCTTATAGCTGAATTAGGTCATAAGGATACTGTTGGTAGACCGATTTTATATGGCACAACTGATGAGTTTTTGAGAAGTGCTGGAGTAGAATCTATTGAAGCCTTACATCAAGAAGTTTCGGAAACAGAAGGATAACATGGAACGATTACAAAAATATATTGCCAGTTGTGGTATTGCATCACGGCGTAAGGCAGAAGAACTAATTACAGAAGGTAAAGTACAGGTCAATGGTCGCAAGGTAACCGAATTAGGGGTCAAAATTAATCCACAAAAAGATAAGGTTAAGGTTAATGGGCAATTATTGGCTCAAGAGAAACCAGTATATTATTTGTTAAATAAGCCAAAGGGGGTTATTACATCTGTGTCTGACCCTCAAGGTCGAGAAACGGTTTTAGATTATATAAAAAATGAAACGAAACGAATTTACCCTATTGGTCGTCTCGATTTATATACAGAAGGTTTGTTACTGCTTACGAATGATGGAGAGTTGGCACAAAATCTAACGCATCCATCTAAAGGCGTGGAAAAGACTTATGAAGTTCGTATCAAAGGTCGTGTTCGCGATGATGATTTACAAATTATTGCAAATGGTGTAGAGCTTGAAGATGGTATAACTGCACCTGCAACAATTGTAGATTTAGGTTTTGATGATCATAATGGTGTACATGAAGTAGAAATTACAATTCATGAAGGTCGTAATCGTCAAGTTCGTCGTATGTTTGAACACTTTGGCTATCGTATTCATAATTTAAAACGTATTGCGTATGCTGGTCTTACTTTAGGTGGTGTGAAACGAGGCGCTTCTCGTCAACTAACAATTCGTGAAGTAAAAGCGCTAAAAGCATTGGGGACAGATAAGGCATGAAGCAAATCATAGTCATTGGCGGTGGTGCGGCAGGTCTAATGGCAGCTGTTATAGCAGGCTGTGAAGGAG
>CAKQBP010000121.1 GCA_934216375.1 uncultured Veillonella sp. | reverse complement strand
AGCAAGAACACCGCTAATTATCTCAGGTCCTGGTCAACGTTCCACCGATAATTATTATAAATTGGCTAAAATTGTTCCTCACCTTGTAAAAGATGAAGACTATGTTATTGATGAAAAACAAAAAACTATTGCCCCTACAGATTCTGGCATCGCAAAGGTTGAAAAAATGCTTGGCGTTGAAAACCTATATGATGCAGAAAATATCGAGTTGAATCATTTGCTTGGTGCTTCTTTACGTGCTTATGCTATGATGCATCGTGATACTGACTATGTGGTTAAAGATGGTGAAGTTGTTATCGTCGATGAGTTTACGGGCCGTTTGATGTTTGGACGCCGTTATTCTGATGGTTTGCATCAGGCTATTGAGGCTAAAGAAGGTTTGAAAGTTGAACGCGAAAGCCAAACTTTAGCATCTGTCACATTCCAGAACTATTTCCGTATGTATGATAAATTAGCAGGTATGACAGGTACTGCTAAAACAGAAGAAAAAGAATTTATCGATATTTATGGATTAGAGGTTATACCAATTCCACCGAATAAACCTTTAATTCGGATGGATTTGCCAGATCAGATTTTTAAAACTAAAGCTGCTAAATATCGTGCCGTAGTACGTAATGCAGTAGAACGGCATCAAATAGGGCAACCTATTTTGATTGGTACTACATCTATTACACAGTCTGAAGAACTTTCAGACATGTTGTTACGTGCAGGTGTACCTCATAAAGTATTGAATGCTAAACATCATGAACAAGAAGCAGAAATCGTTGCGGCTGCTGGCCAAATGGGAATGGTAACAATCGCTACTAATATGGCTGGTCGTGGTACTGATATTACTCTTGGGGAAGGTGTCCCTGAACTAGGTGGTTTAGCAATTTTGGGTACTGAACGCCATGAAAGCCGTCGTATTGATAATCAGTTACGTGGTCGTTCTGGTCGTCAAGGTGACCCTGGTTCTTCGCAATTCTTCTTGTCCTTGGAAGATGATTTAATGCGTATCTTTGGTGCTGATAATATTACAGGTATCATGGATAAACTTGGTATGGAAGAGGATGAACCTATCGAGCATTCTTTGATTACTAAATCTATTGAACGTGCTCAAAAGAAAGTAGAGGATCATAACTACAATATTCGTAAATATGTACTTGAATATGATGATGTTATGAATCAACAACGTGAAGTATTATACGAACAACGACGTCGTATTTTACGTAACGAATCCTTGCGTGAAACAATTAATGAAATGATTGACAAGCTTGTTACCGAATCTGTAGATGCTTATGCTGATGAAAAGCTCTATCCAGAAGAATGGGATTATGAAGGTCTCTATAAACATTTAAGTCAATATTTCTTAACAGAAGAGATTATGTCTTCTCAAGATATGGAAGAATATAGTCGTCAAGACTTATTAGAACGCTTATTAGAAATTGCTCATGAAGAGTATCAAGATCGCGTTGATATGCTTGGAGAGGCTATGTTTAGTCAACTTGAAAAGGCGATTATGTTGCGCGTTGTTGATAATAAATGGATGGAACATTTGGATAATATGGATATGTTACGAGAAGGTATTGGCCTTCGTGCATATGGTCAAAAGAATCCGTTGGTAGAATATAAGTTTGAAGCTTTTGATATGTTCCAAAACATGATTGCAGCTATTCAAGATGAGACAATCATGGCATTATACAAAATTCGTGCACAATTGATTCAAGAAATCGAAGAACCAGTTGATCACTTAGAAGGTGCACAATCCCATCATGAAGATGTGTTGGAGCCACAAAACATAGATTAAGATTTGTGAATGGCACGTTGCTCAAAGGGATTTCCACTGGGCAACGGCCATTTTTCTATTTTGTTAAGGTGATAGTTTATTGATGTAATAGACTAATTAACTAAAGGTGGTGAACATAAATTGTTAGAAGATCTAAAACCGATTATTTCTAATTTAGAAGAACGTATTTATGGGATGAGGGATTCACTTTAACATCGCTCAAAAGGAAGACCGAATATTTACACTTGATGTACAGATGAGTGATCCTACATTTTGGGATAATCCAGATAAAGCTCGTGAGATTTCTCAAGAGGCCACACAATTAAAAAATGCTGTAGAAAGTTATAAGCAACTTGTTAGTGATATTGAAGATGCTAATGTGATGCTTGAAATGGCTATAGATGAAGATGACCTCTCCATGGAGAGTGAAATCAAGGAATATGTTAAGCAAATAGAAGAAACCTTGGAAAAGCAAGAAGTACTTTTATTGTTAAGTGGTGAATATGATGCAAATAATGCTATTTTAACATTTCATGCTGGTGCTGGTGGGACGGAGGCACAAGATTGGTGTTCTATGTTAATTCGCATGTACTTGCGCTGGGCTGAAAAATCTGGCTTTTCCATCGAGTTAATGGATGAACAACCTGGTGATGAAGCAGGGATAAAATCTGCTACATTCCTTGTTAAAGGTGAAAATGCCTTTGGTTACTTGAAGTCTGAGAAAGGTGTGCATCGTCTCGTTCGTATTTCACCATTTGATGCCGCGGCTCGACGTCATACATCATTTGCTGCTGTCGATGTAATGCCTGAAATCGATGATACTGTAGAAATTAATATCGATATGAAAGACGTTCAAGTTGATACATATCGTGCTAGTGGCGCTGGTGGTCAGCATATTAATAAAACCGATTCTGCTGTTCGTATGACACATAAGCCAACAGGTATTGTAGTACAATGCCAAACACAACGTTCTCAAATGCAGAATAGAGAACAAGCTTTACGTTTGTTACGGGCGAAACTATTTGAGTTAGAGCTCGAAAAGCAAGCTGAACTTAAAGAACAGATTGGAGGTACCTACCAAGCAATTGAGTGGGGGAGTCAAATTCGTTCCTATGTATTCCATCCATATAATCTTGTTAAGGATCATCGTACTAGTGTAGAAACTGGTAATGTTCAAGCTGTTATGGATGGCAACTTAGACCCATTTATCGAAGGTTTCTTAAAAAAAGAGGCTAACTTAACAATTTAGGAGATACTATGAAAAAGTTTTTACTATTCCTATTAGTGCTAATTATTGCTCTTGTAGTGGCATCCCAATTTTTATTGCCATCCTTTATTGGCTCTCGTATTGAAAGCCAATTAAATGAACCATTGAAACCAACGGCTCAAACAGTAAATGTTGAGGCTCAACCTGCTTTCAAAATTTTATATGGTGAGGTAGATCGTGTTTTTGGCACTTTGGAGAATATTAAACTGGGTAAATTGAATTTTGCTAGTTTTCGATATGATGCTAAACAAATCTTTGTCAATCCAATTTCTTTATTAGCTAGTCAACAAATTGATATCGTTAGTGTCGGGAATGCTAGTATTGATGGGACTATTAATAAAGCTGACTTAGCGACTTTCTTAAGTAATGAAGCAGGTAGTGATATTCAAGACGTACAAGTTGACATTAGTAAAGATAATATTAGCCTAACCGGCAAAATGAATGTAGGCATGGTGTTTAAAGGGGATGTTAAATTAGATGGGAATTTAGAGTTAAAGGGCAATACATTATTGTTTTCACCTAAAAAGTTCACCATAAATGGTGCTACAATTCCTGGAATGACATCTAATGTGTTAGAAAGTACTCAAATTTATGACTTTAACAATTTTCCAATTCCTGTAAAAGCGGAAAGTTTAACTGTTGATAATGGTGAAATTCTCATTAAAGTTAAACCTGTACTCAACTAGAAAGGATTTGTCGTGAATCATCGGAACACACAAAAAAGTAAGTACTCATGGATTCTTATACTTTGTATTATTATAGGTCTTTTATCTTCCTTATACTTAGTATTTGAACGCCATCAGATTGAGAAATCTCAAAATCATATTGAAAATATCGTAGATTATGATGCAGTTTTACGAGCCAGTGCCTTTGAAAAGCGCAGTCAACAAGAAGCTTTTAATGCGTTACGTAATGCTGGTGTGACTGCTTTTGCTATTTATGATCGCACGTTAGAAAAAGCAAAAGATGCGGGCCAAGTTAAAGTATTAAGCTCTGAAGAGATGGACTCTGTTCGTGTTAATGGCGCTGCGATTAAACCTGGGGCGACTTATGTGGCATTAATTTCAGGTAAAGAAGGTTATTATAAAGAAATTCGAGAAGATTTATACCACCGTATTGGCAAGGACAAGGTGAAAGAGCTTAATACAAGTATTGGTCCTGTTCTTGAATTGTATGGTGCAACAGCAGATAGCTATGCAAAGATGAATCTTGGTATTTCAAAATTGCAAGCACAAGAGGTTGCAGATCGAGGTTTCAATGTTATCGTTCGTCCAACAAACTATAGAAACGTAACATCTGAAGATATTCAATATCTATTTAAACGACTTGAAGGCATTCCTCATGTAACAGGGATGATTTTTGCTGGTAAAGAAGCTCTTGGTGCACCTAATTTAACGGATGAAACATTAGCATTATTAAATAAAAACCATATTCCACTAGTTGGTATCGAAGCTGTCAATCAGTTGCAGTATGAGCCACAACAAGGTTTCTTGGAAATGGCAGCCAAAAATAATTATAGTGTAGGTCGTGTGTATACTATCGCTAAAGAGGAGTTAAAGAAAATTACCCCTGAAGAAGCGGCACAACGTTTTTACATTAGTGATATAGAGCGAAATATTCGTTTTAACTTGTTCCCGATGTATGAAACAGGTATAAATAATGAAACCGTATTACAAACTACAATAAATTATATTGGTATGGCTACAGAGAAATTAGCTGTAAAAGGCTATGAGTTCGGTCCTGCAGATATCTATCCTGCCTATACACCAAATCCATTGTTAGTAGTTATTTCGATGGTTGGTGCTATCGCACTTTTTGTATATGTTCTACAAATGATTTTACCAATGTCTAAACATACTCAACTTGTGGCTTTCTTTGGTATTTGTTTGGCATCTATTGTTGTTTTTATTCTTACAAGTGGTACGTTAATTACTCAAATCTGGGCTTTATCTAGTGCAGTTATGGCTCCCGTAGGCGCTATGATTCGCTTAATGGAAGAGTGGCGCCGTTATGATGGTGCACGTCCATTAGGTGCCATTAAGTCTACGATTCTTGCCTTATTATATC
>CAKQBP010000120.1 GCA_934216375.1 uncultured Veillonella sp. | reverse complement strand
CAAAGTATTTAGATATCTCATGTAAACGCGGATGGGTAATGCGAGTTGTCAACTTACCATCGGAAAAAGTTCCTGCGCCACCTTCCCCAAATTGTACGTTAGATTCAGGTTTAAATACGCCCTTTTTCCAAAATGTTTCTACATCATGACTACGTGTATCTACATCTTGACCGCGTTCAAGTACGATAGGGCGATAGCCTTCACGAGCTAAGTAAAAGGCTGCAAGCATCCCCGCAGGGCCAAAGCCCATAACAACAGGGCGATGTGCTAATGGTACAGACCCCCAAATAATAGGTTCTGGATCTTCTGCAGCAAATACAGATACATCCTTTTCTTTACCAAGCTTCTTCATGACTTGAGCTTCATTATGAACCTCAATGAATAGGGTATATACAAAAACAATGTTTGGCTTCTTACGAGCATCTACGGCACGTCGAACAACATGAATCGTTTCGATAGCACCACGTAACGGGGGATATTTCTTTTCTATAATACTTTTTATATCCGACTTAACCGTAACAGCCACGCGGAGATTTATTATTCTAATCATATTTTTCCTATTAAAGCCTCCCTTTTAGGCGAGCCTACTTCTTTAATTTTTGACCAAAATTCTTTACCACTTGATCTGTAAGAAAATAGTTATACATCTTTATTATACAACACTACCATAAAAGCTAATATATAAATCATAAAAAGGCCCTAATAGAGAAATATTCACTCTATTAGGGTCTTCATCGCAAGATTTCAAAGCTTCACAAAAAACTTATCAGCCATTAAGTACTTTCTTTTGTATTTCTACTTTTACACGTACCGTTGTGGTATTGCTATTAACACCATTTGGTAACACTAAATTATAGTTTCCCTGTACAGTTTCGGTAGCACCCGATACATCAATAGGTTCTGTTTGTATTTCTGTAACGGAATCAATCATTTCTTCACGACCGGTAACCGTTAGTTGCGTTGGTGTAGCCGACGTAGATTTAACTTCATAACCTTCTGCTACTGTACCAACAGTCGGAACAGTAATAGGAACTGCCTTTTCTTTACGTAATAAGTTAAGTTCATATTGTGCTTGACCTTGGTTTGGATTAATATGTACATCCAGTACATTACCTGCCGTATCCCAAGCTTCTAAAGTACTAACAGCACTAAAGTTCTTCGTTTGACCAGCCACATTTACTTTCATGACAACCTTATTCACTGCGTTAACTTGTTGTTTGCGTCCAGAAACAGTTACCTCTTTTGGTACAATCGTTATAGACTTCATGGCAATATCATCTGAGAATTTACCGATTGGAACAATTTCAACTGGAATCTTTTTCTCCGCATATTCGTCAACATTGATAGTGATGGTATCTGGTTTAACCTCCACAAGATTCATCCCTGCCGGAGGCGTAAAATTAATAGTTACATTATTTTGACCTGGTTTTACACCAGATGCATCAATATAAGCCCGTAAATTATCTGATTTCATAGACATAATAGTATCACGTGGACCAGCTAGTACAACACGGACCACATCTGGTGCGTCTTCTATGATATAGCCAGAATTGAGATTTTGAACCTGTACAGGTATTGTATAGGTTACTTCCATCACAGGGTTCTGATCGCGCATAATAAAGAACCACATAACGATAGCCGCTAACAAGGATAATAATTTAGCAGGCCAATTGCGTTTCAAATGAATCATCATTTATTTGCCCTCCATTTCCACATACTAGTAATGGTTTGACGAGGGCGTTCCATAAAGGTGCGCAATGCCTCTTTAATTTGATCCTCTGGTAAATGGCGATAAATATGACCGCCATACGTATAAGAAATGGTCCCTGTTTCCTCACTGACAACGACTACAACAGCATCAGTTTGCTCAGACAAGCCAATAGCTGCACGGTGACGTGTACCTAGTTCAGTACTCAATGTGCGGTCCTCAGTCAACGGTAACAAGCAGCCTGCTGCACGAATTCGCCCATCACGAATGATGAGAGCCCCGTCATGAAGAGGTGTACTGGGAACGAAGATATTTTTAATCAACTCGCGACTCAATACAGCATCAATAAGAATACCTGTATCTACAAAGTCATTGAGACCTACTTCACGTTCAAAAACGATAAGTGCCCCCGTATGTTCGCGAGACATAACGCGAGCCGCAGCCATCACTTCATTAATGGCCATATCCATCTCTTCTTCGTTTACATTTTGTGCCTTGCTAAAAATTCGTCCACGCCCCAATTGTTCTAGAGCACGACGCAATTCTGGTTGGAATACAACCGGTAACGCAAAAAGAAGAACGGTCATACTTTGTTGCAAAATCCAGTTGATAACGTATAGATGTAACAGATGACTCAATAAATTTAAAATTGCCAACATAACGAGACCTTTCAAAAGAGAAACGGCCCGCGTATCTTTAAGCAATTTATATAAATAGTAAATACCAATGGCAACGATTATGATATCAACGATATCAAGAAGCCTAAAGGTATGTATAAGTGCGTCAATATGCATAAAAATAGCTCCTTATACAAAATAATAAGGTACAATCAATTCTTTGACTGTACCTTATATTTTAACTCATTTTGAGAGTACTGTAAATTTATAAACAAACGCTGAATGAGATTTTATTAGATGTTTTGTGTTTCAATCCATACATCCATTTGTCCCCCACAAACCATGCCTTCTTTAACAGCTATGTCATCATCAAGGAGAACATCAATACGACGGTGAGCTTCTTTTTTATTCAAGGAGTCCACAGCACTTAGGCGGATTTCATTTTCTGCACGACCGCCGCCAATAGTGCCAAAAATAGATCCATCAGGAAATACAACCATAGATGTACCAGCTTTACGAGGTGTGGATCCACGAGTATATAAAATAGTGGCTACTGCTAAGGTTTCATTTTTACGTTCACTAAGATATTCAATAAACTCACGATTCATGGATCACTCTACCTTTCCGCAATGAGCCGCCTTTTTTACCACGTACCACTGCCAAATATTCACTAACGATAGATAATGCAATTTCCTCAGGAGTTTGAGCTCCTAAATCTAGACCAATAGGCGCATATACCATATCTAACTCATCTTGAGTCCATCCCTGCTCACGCAACACTTCAAAAGCGTGATGGATGCGTTTTTGGCTGCCCATAACGCCCATATAGGTAGGCAAGTACCCTCGTAATTGTTCTAAGCATATATTATCGTACTCATGAGCACGTGTCACAATGATAAAACCAGTATATTCATCAAGAGGTAAATCGTTCTTGAAGTTTTCTAAAGGTAAGCACTTACGTGTAACACGTTCATCAAAGAATTCAGGAACTACATATTCTGGACGGTCATCTACGACTGTAACACGACAGCCAATGAATAACAGTAAATCTGTAATCGCTCGGCTCACATGACCAGCGCCCAATACGAGAACGGACGGATCATTTTCTACAGGTTGTACGAAACATTCTATTTCGCCTACCATACATAGAGAATTAAGTTTTGCCTTATCTACTGTAAAGCCTTCAATAGGAGTTCCGTATAGAACCCTTCCATCTTCAGCATAAATAGTCTTATCCCCTTGACGAGGACCGGATAGAACAGTAACCATCACAGTAGTTTCAGTAACCTGTAGACGATCTTTCATCACATCATAAATTGTTTCCATCTAGATTCCTTTCATAATCCCAAGCGGTAACAGCCTCTAATACACCTCCACCGACAGCAAGGGATTTATCTGAAATACTATAACAATGAGACTCTTCACAACGAGCATCCACATCAGCCAACTTAAAATGATCTGATACGATGAGCCCACTTTTTAAAATTCCTCGTAGGATGCCTGTAATTTTAGCTCGGAC
The DNA here is from genome assembly GCA_934216375.1 of uncultured Veillonella sp. GTDB lineage: Bacteria > Bacillota > Negativicutes > Veillonellales > Veillonellaceae > Veillonella. Next base: position 1,271 of record CAKQBP010000120.1, on the reverse strand, counting down.
TGGTTCTTCATCGACATAACCAATCACCTCATTGGCTTGTACAGAATCCCCAATATGCCGTTTTGCTGTAAATAGTCCAGCCTTTGGAGAATGGATAACGCGCTCATGAGTGTAGCCACCTACATTTCCAGGGATACCTGTATTAGGTTGAGCCGGCCCATCATAGATACAGCGACCTAATGAATGACCACGCATCGTTTCAATGACCACATCTACATCTTCTCCAGCAGTAAATCCAGGGCCAACACCTATAACGAGCTCTGCATCATCTCGTTTTGTTCCAAGATTCTTTTTACTCAAAATAGCATCGACTACAATCTCTGGTTTTAAAGTATCCAATAATTCCTCATATGAGCTAGTAACAACGGGAATGATTTCCTGTGCCAATGTATCCTTCACTTCACCAATAGACACATGACGAGCAACAAAACGTTCCAAAATCATTTCTCCACGATGAACCGCGTTACCGTAACATACTTCGCGGCGAATCATGGTAGGAATCGCTATTTCACTAATTACAACGGGATAGCCCGCCCGTCTCAATCTATATACAGCGCCGGAAGCGATGTCTCCGCCTCCACGCATGAGTACCAATGGTTTCATAATGCCTCACTTTCACGATGTTTCAAACGCTCAAAATCATCGGGTGTATCGATATCGTCGCCAATATCATCACTAATCCATAATTTCACGACATGGGCTTTACCATCACCACGAATAATGGTCTTACCGCCTTGATCCCCTTGAATCTGCTGTAAAAAATCAAACCAATGAGAACCAAAAATAACAGGATTCCCCGAGTGATAATTTGCCCCATAATGTGGAACGACGATAGTTTTCGGATGAAAGTTATCACTAAATGCACTAATGACCTCATGTACAACAGCACTCGTCAGAAGTGGTTGATCCCCTACTGAACAGAGAATACCGTCTAGCGGTATGGGCGACGTATTCACCAAATGATGTACTCCCAACGCTATGGATACTCCTTGCCCCAGTTCAGGATGGTCATTTCGAATGGCTTCAAAACCATAGTTTGTGACAATAGGTTCTAGTTTCTCATGATCATCACCAGTAACTGCCACAAAAGGTAGTTTACACGACGCAGCAGAAACTACCTGTCTATCCCATCCACATTGAAGAGCCCCACAGACCGCATCTAGAACAGTCTTACCACGCCAAGGCAAGAGCTGCTTATTACATCCCATGCGCTTGGATTGTCCTCCCACGAGGAGGACAATCCCAATATGCAAAGAACGACGGTCTATGGG
>CAKQBP010000119.1 GCA_934216375.1 uncultured Veillonella sp. | reverse complement strand
TTTTCTTAGAAATATAGAAAAAAAGCTGTTAGTTGATCATATAAAATCAACTAACAGCTTTTCTAGTGTTAAGGGGCGGTTTTGTTACAGCCCCTCTATGTATTTATATAAAATTATTGATTTACACTTTCTTGTGCTTTTTTGATTTCCATGTATTTAACCATGCCATCAACAGCTTTTTTAGCTTCACGCATAGCCAATACTACGGTAGCCGGTTTATGAACAACGTCACCACCTGCAAATACGCCTTCACGACTAGTCATACCATATGGATCTTCAGATGTAATAATATAACCTTTTTCATCTACTTTTAAGTTATTACCTTCACCTACAAGACGAGCATTTGGTTTATGACCTGCGGCGATAATGATTTTATCAACAGGCATGACTTGGAAATTACCAGTGCCATGGATACCTGCACCATCTTCGTTAAGCGCCATCACTTCATATTTGAAGCCTTCTACCTTGTCTTTACCTTCTACGCCTACTGGAGAAGCGAACCATTGGAATTGAACGCCTTCAGCACGGGCCTCTTCGTATTCAGACAACAAGGCTGGCATTTGTTCTTGGCTACGACGATATGCTACTGTTACCGCTTCGCAGCCTAAACGTACGCATGTACGAGCCGCATCCATCGCTACGTTACCACCACCGATGATGATAACACGGTCACCTTTTTTAACAGGAATTTGATTTTCATCAAGTTCCCCATTTTCTACCAATTGTACATTCGTCAACAAGTACATTGCTTGGAATACACCAGGTACTTCATCGTTTTCCATGCGCACGTCTTGAGGAATATGCGTACCAGTACCGATGAAGATAGAATCATATCCTTCAGCAAAGAGATCGTCCAAAGTTTTATCTTGGCCGATAAATGTATTGCATACGAACTTAACGCCTAACCCTTCAAGACGAGCGATCTCACGACGTACAACGGCTTTAGACAAGCGGAATTCCGGAATACCAAATAAGAGTACGCCCCCTGGTTCAGATTGACCTTCAAATACGGTTACTTCATAACCGAGTTTAGCCACATCACCTGCTACGGACAAACCTGCAGGACCAGACCCTACTACCGCTACCTTACCAAGATCTTGTTTAATCTTCTTAGGTTTGCGAAGTTCATTGATGCTTTCAAAGTCAGCAGCGAAGCGTTCCAATTTACCGATGTTAATAGGCGGTTTTTTCGCCTTATTCATGATACAGTTGCCTTCACATTGATTTTCTCGTGGGCACACGCGACCGCAGATAGACGGTAAATTTGTTCGTTCCGCCAAGATATCATTAGCTTCACCAAAATTACCACGTGCGATAGCTTGGATGAAACGAGGTATTTCGTTTTCAATAGGACAACCCATACGGCACAATGGCTTTGGACAGTTTAGACAACGTTTCGCCTCCGCGAGCGCTTCCTCCATCGTATAATCCGCATCAAAATGTAGTGGTTTTAATTCGTTACTCATGGCACATGCCTCCTAACAAGGATCCAGTATACTATACTTACAGCGTTGCATGCACCTAAGCATTCCGATGAACCCTCTCACATAGGGACGCCGCCACATGCTGCTAACATTTATCTTTTGTAACCATTCGATAGACGTGTGGTCACTGGTCAAACTCACACTATTCTATAGTATATTCTAAATTGTGAAAGTCCCAACAGTCAAGCAAATATAACACCTTTTGTATACGAATATAGCCCCTATTCATGCAAGGATTGCATAGATTTTATACAAGTCCATTTACATATAATAGGATGCATGTATACTGATAATAGATACAGTAATAAGAATTAGAGATACACCTTACGGAATAGAAATATCTATTTTGTAATTGAATATATACATATAAGAATTAAAGACATACAACTCAAGGTATATCCTTATATGAGGTTTCTTATGAACACAGCAGAATTCACTAGCAAATACTATATAGACCGCCACGGTTCTCATTCCCGCAAATGGGATGGAGAGCATTTAAAATTCAGTCGCACGAATCTATTACCACTATGGGTAGCCGATATGGACTTTATGCCGCCTCAGTGCATCCAAAATGCCATCTGTAACTATGTGAAAGCCAATCCTCTAGGTTATACTATGACAAATCCAAATTATATAGAGGCCGTCATAAATTGGTACAAACGACGTCACAACTGCGGTATTGAACAGGACTGCCTCGCTAGCGCCCCCAATGTCATTACCGGTATTATGTGGTGTATTGGGGCTTTCACAAAACCAAACGATTCCATCGCCGTTCTAAGTCCTGTATACGGCGCCTTTGATACGAGCGCCAGCGATGCACAACGTCACATCATCGCAGTTCCGATGAAACGGAACGAAGATAATCGCTATACTGTCGATTATGAGACCTTTGAAATAGCAATTATCGAGCACGATGTGAAGCTGTTCATTCACTGCAACCCACACAACCCTGTGGGCCATGTGTGGACGGAAGAGGAGATGGGCCGATTATTTGGCATCTGTAAGCGCCACCATGTGCTCATCATAAGCGACGAAATCCATCAAGACCTTATTACAGGCCCAACAGCCTTTACATCATCCTTAACCGTAAAGAGCGGAGCCTATGTAGATAACATGATTGCCATGTCCTCCTTGTCCAAGTCGTTCAATATGGCTAGCTTGCACCACGCAGAGGTTATCATTCCTAACGAAAAGCTACGAAGCCAATTCAACGCCTATAAAGCTCATGTATACCATACGGACTCAGACGTTATTGCCGAAACTGCCATCACAGCAGCCTACACTCACCCAGAGGCCGAAGCATGGTTAACAGATGTACTGGCCATGGTTCGTGAAAACTATGAATATCTATGCCGAGAGCTTTGTACGGCATTACCAAAAATCCGCATCAGCCCTATGGATGGCACCTATTTAGCGTGGATTGACTTTAGTGCCTATGTAAAGCCCGAAGATATGCACGACCTATTTGAAAACAAATGCCACCTCGCACCAAGCTTTGGCGAATTGTTCGGAGGCGAAAACTACGCAACCTTTGTACGTCTGAACTTGGCTACAAGCCTAGAAAACATAAAAACCGCTACCCACAGCATTATTAGAAATATTTAACATATCAGTCATATTAAGCATAGTAATTGTATCCAATCATACTATCCCCTACACAACCTTAGTACATACAGCGATGTATGTGCGGTAAACTATAAGGCATACAAAAAGACTGCTCTACCACCAAATCGTGTAGAGCAGCCTTTTTTCTATATATGTCTTACTTTTCTATATATGTCTCATATATGTTACCTATTCAGGTTACCACATATATAGGGTCTTATTTAGTTCTAGCGAAATGATCTTTTGCAAATTGCATGTCTTGTACGAGTTCCAATGTACCAATATAGTTATTGTTTTGATCACGAACAGCCATGTAATTGACATAGAATGGGCGGCCTTGCTTTTCAAGCCATACAGCTACATTATCGCGATCACCTTTACGGAAGGAATCAATAATACCACGTGCGATTGGTTCTACCTTTGGCGGATGGCAGGAATACACATCGCGACCGATAGCTGTCGTAGGACGTTTAAAGACCTTTTCACCATCGTTGAAGTAACGGTTAATGTCTTCGTGATCAACGAAGGTTACTTCCATTGGCATTGTATTAAGCATGGCATTTAATTGATCCACAGTCAAGCTACCACCGATTAGAGCAATGGTATTATCATCGCCACTTGCTTTTGTTGTTTGTGTTGCTAATGCGGTTTCAGCCTCTGGCCAAGCAGTGCGTTTTACCCCAAAGATTTCTTCATATTGCGCTGTATCTTTGTAGATTTGGTACCACTCTTCAGTACTGAAGTTTTCTGCACAGATTGGGAACAAAATATTTTGTTCTTTATAAATCATTTCTTGCGCACGTGTAAGAAGCTCATCAAAACGTCTATACCAATCATCTACGCTTTGGCTAGACTTAGCTAAATCGCCTAATTGGTCCCGAATATCACCATCAACAGTCCACATAACCATAGATGGACCAGAAATATCATAAGCTACTTTCAAATGCGGATACAAAAGATCACCCTTCTTAGCATAGTGAACAGATACTTGACGCACTGCATTTACATCATCAACGGTTGCCGTTTTATCTGCCACCTTAGGTCGAATGGATTCAATTAACGCATCAAGAGCCTTGTTTTCCTCTGTTAATTGATGGAGTGGATGTCCTACAGTTTCAATCAAGGACACCACACTTTTGCTCTTTTCTTGAGCCTCTAGCACAGCCTCAACCTTAGCATGTTCTGACTCCATTTGTTCATGAATGGTAGAACCGTGGAACAAGGCGGAGTGAAGGTCACATAATTGTTGAACCTCAGCTAACGGTGTACCTTCACGCATAAGACCTTGTTCAGCTTTCATAATTTCACTAGCCTCAACATGGGCGAATTGACTAGCAAAATCTTCACGAACGGCACCCAGGTCTTCGCCTGTGCCTAAACGTTTCAAGAATCCTTTAAGTTGCTCTACACGTTCGCTATCTTGAACAGCATCTTCAGCCTTAGCTTCGGAATTTTCTTCCGTGTTAGCTGGCGCTGTAGTAGATGCTGCTGCACTGGTTTCTGCTGCATTTGCTGCAACTGTACTAGATGCTACGTTAGCAGATGCATCTGTAACATTAGGCTTTGTAGCTACTGTAGTAGGTACCACGCCAGGATGTCCCGTAGTTTTCGCATCATCACCCGATAAGTTTGGCATTTCACCTTCTAAGGTAAAACCAGCTTTCATAAAAGCACCCACGATATCGATCATGGATACACCTTTCATCTTAGCCCCTTTCGGGATAGTCATGATTTTACCAACAGAGTTCAACATCACTTTGTTTGTGATTTCGCTGAACCCTAAACCCTTCATAATATCTGTTACTTCAGGATATTCTTTTACCAAATCATATACAGATTTGGATAAATCTAATTTCTTTTCCATTTTGCTCCCTTCGTATCAAAATCTTTATAATATACTTACTGATATTAATGAGCCCCTATACGTAAAAATCTCGTATACAAGGCTATCTATTTACTGTAAAAGGTCTATATGTAATGACCTATGGTTCTATGATAAACGATATCGATTAGAAAATCTGTATCCGTGGCTATA
>CAKQBP010000118.1 GCA_934216375.1 uncultured Veillonella sp. | reverse complement strand
ATATCAGTCTTGTTCTTAGTTATATCTTGTTTATTCTTACCGATATCAGTCGCATTTTGAGCAATGTCAGTTGTGTTTTGAGCTATTTTATCCTTGTTCGTATTAACTTGCGTATTAACAGATTTCAACTGATCTTCCGTTGCAGCACGACCAGTTACGGCTTGTGGATTATCTACATCCCAAGCAGTATTAGTAAGACCAGTTACCGTGCCTGCAGTACCATCCACAGATACAGGATTAGCAGTTCCTAAGGTGATTTTATCCCCTAATCCGACAGTATATTCCTTACCGCCGGCTGCATTTGTACCTTCTTCTACAGTGATGTTGCTGTTTTTAGCTTTCACAGTACTTGCCTTAGCAGTTCCACCGATAGCATCCTGTAGCTGACTGAAGTTAACCGCATCAGTAGGATCTGTGCCTTTTGCTAGACCGGTAATCTTTTGATTATTTGCATTGATACCGTTTGGCGTTACGTAGGTCTTACCGCCTACGATCAAACCACTACTATTAATAGTTGTTCCACCAGCTGTTACGCTATCCAAACCAGTTAATGTTTTAGCTAGTTTCACATTTAATGTGCTGCCATCAGACACGACACCGATATTATTATCCGTAAGATCCGCCGTAGCACTACCTTTAATGGTAACAGTGTCACCTAATTTTTTATTAATCGTAGCACCGCTATCGCCGTTAAAGTTTAATCCTTTATTGATATTGGTTACATTTGTATTGACCTTATCATTAACAGATTTCAACTGATCTTCCGTAGCAGCTCGACCACTTACAGCTTGAGGATTATCCGCGTTCCAAGACTTATTATCGAGCCCTGTTACAAAGTTACCGTTGGCACCACCTGCACCACCAGCTTGTTTACCCATAGTCACAGTGCCAGCTTTCACAGTATCAGCGGCAGTAACAGTAGTAACATTGAGATCTTTCTTTAATTTAAGACCGATCTTAGTATCGTCACCAGTTTGACTGATTTCTGTCGTAATATTATCATCGCCATTTACCGTTACCTTGGAACCCAGTTTATTGGTCTTAGTTCCACCTGTATCCGCATCAAACTTGAGACCGGTATTAATCACATCATTCTTCGCTGTCGATATATTATTGTTTAGCTCGGTTTTTGCATTATCTATATTGCCGTTCAGTTCGGTTTTAGCGTCATTAATATTTTTATTGAGTTCAGTTTTGGTATCACCGATATTTTTGTTTAATTCAGTCTTAGCATCATTAATGTTGTTATTTAATTCGGTTTTAGCCGCATGAAGTTGACCGCCGTTAACTGCATCTTTGGAATTAGCCGCCACTTCACCATCAGCAACATTAGTTATTTTCTTGTCATTCGCATTAATACCGTTCGGAGTTACATAGGTCTTACCGCCTACGGTCAAACCACTACTATTGATAGTTGTACCCCCAGCCGTTACGCTATCCAAACCGGTTAATGTTTTAGCTAGTTTTACATTTAATGTGCTGCCATCAGATACGACACCGATATTATTATCCGTCAAATTCGCAGCCGCTGCACCGCCCTTGATGCTAAGCTTATCGCCCAACTGTTTGTTAATTACAGCACCGCTGTCTCCATCAAAATTTAGACCTTTAGCAATAGTTGTATTGATTGTAGAGATAGCATTTTTATTAGTCGCAATATCTTGTGTGTTCTGAGTAATATTTTGCTTGTTTTGTGCAATATCAGTCTTATTTTTACCGATATCAGTAGTATTTTGAGCTATATCAGTCTTGTTCTTAGTTATATCTTGTTTATTCTTACCGATATCAGTCGCATTTTGAGCAATGTCAGTTGTGTTCTGAGCTATTTTATCCTTATTTGTATTGACTTGCGTATTAACAGTTTTTAACTGATCTTCCGTTGCAGCACGACCAGTTACGGCTTGTGGATTATTTACATTCCAAGCAGCATTAGTAAGTCCTGTTACAGTTCCTGCGGTTCCGTCCACAGTTACAGGATGTGCCGTACCTACCGCAAGTTTATTGCCCAATCCAACAGTGTATTCCTTACCACCATTCACATTGGTACCTTCTGTTACGGTTACATTTGCATCCTTTGATTTTACTGTAGTCGCCTTTGCAGTACCACCGATAGCACTTTGTAATTGACTGAAATTAACCGCATCGTTAGGCGCTGTACCATTAGCAACACCAGTAATCTTTTGATTATTAGCATTGATGCCATCAGGTGTTACATAGGTTCTAGCACCTACACTCAAACCATTTTTACTAATAGTAGTATTTCCTGCATTAACGCTCTCTAATCCTGTTAAATATTTTGCCAACTTTACAGTCAATCTACCGGTACCATCGGATACAACACCAATATTATTATCGGATAATGCCCCTGTAGCACCGCCTTTAATGACTAGAGTATCACCTAATTTTCTCTTAATCGAAGCACCTGTATCGCTGCTAAAATAGAGCCCTTTTTCAAGAGTATTATTGATAGTGTTAATATCATTCTTATTAGTAGTAATATCACCTTGTATTTTTGTGATATTTCGTGCATTGGCACCAATACGGCTTGAGTTATCTGAGATATTCTGCGTATTTTGATTAATAAAATACTGATTGGAATTAACTCTCTCATTAACCCGCTTTAACTGATCTTCCGTAGCAGCACGCCCTGTAACAGGTGCTGGATTATTTACATTCCATGATGTATTGGTAAGACCTGTGACCGTTCCTGTACCACTATCTATGGTTATAGGATGCGAAGCCGCCCCTTTCCCTACAGTAATCTTATAATTTAAGCCAACAGTATACTCCTTACCACCTTTCGCCGTTGAGTTTTCCCTTACCGTAATATTACCATCATCATTTGCTTTTACTATGGCTTCTTTAGCTGTACCGTTAATTGCGCGTTGCAACTGACCGTAGTTAACTGCATCCTGACTACCGCTACCGTCTGCAACACCTCTAAGCTGTTGATTATTGGCATTAAGGCCACCGGTTGACACATAGAGTTTATTGCCTACAGACACCCCTTTATTATCAATTGTAGCAGTTCCTGCTGTTACGCTATCCAAACCAGTTATTTTTTTAGCCAATTTCACATTTAGTGTGCCATTTCCGTCTGCTTGAACCCCAATATTGTTGTCAGCCAAAGCACCGGTAGCGCCACCTTTTATTCTTACTGTGTCACCTAATTTTACTTGGTTCTGAACAAAGTTATCACCATAAAAGAACAATCCCTTATCGATATTGTCTTTATTATATCTAATAGCATCGTGGATCGTGCTTTTACCTGTAAAGCCGATATCGCTCATCGTTAATTTACCGGTATCAGGATCGAGCGCTGCATTACCGCCAAGGATATTTTTAGTAGTAGTGGCTAAATTGCCCAAGCTATTTGCTACGGCATATAGCTGACTACCATTAATAGCATCTGTAGACGAAGGATTCATACGCCCTGCTGCCACATTTGTAATCGTACGTTTTACTGTATCATTACCGATACTTACAGTAGAATCTGCCGTTCCTCCCGCTAAATTCTTAAACCACAAACCGTTTACATACTGATTCGGAGTACTATGAGTATCCGCAGTCGCAGAATTAGTACCTAATGCAACTGAGCGATTATGATTTTTATTGACCGTCGTATTTCTACCGAGAGTAACGCTATCCTCTGCATAGCTAACTGCACGATTACCGATGGCAATACTATTTTTTTGAATTGAGTCAGAATATGTACCAATAGCGATAGAGGAATCCTCACGGGCATTACTTTCCCAGCCCATTGCAATAGAATTAAGTCCTGTTGCATAGGAATTTACACCGATAGCACGAGACCCTTCAGCCTTAGCTTGTGCATTATTACCGATTGCAACGGCCCATTTACCTCTTGCCTGTGATCCGTTGCCCATTGCAACGGCACCACCAGCAGCGGCTTTAGCATTATTACCAAATGCCATGGAGGATCCACCCCAAGCTCTGGCATTGGTACCAAATGCCTGATCATTATCGGCACCCACATAGTTACCGGCCTCATCATATCCAGCCCAAGATGTATTACCAAGGGCAAAGCCATTTAAAGAAGCTACTTTTGTCAAATTACCGATAGCGACACCATTATTTACTTCAACGGTTGCATTTCTTCCGATGGCAACACCTTGTACATTACCAACATTAGCCCTATTTACTTTTGTAACAGTAGCACCTGTACCCAATGCCACACTGTTATCTGCCAATGCTGTACTATTGTCACCTATCGCTACAGTACCATTTTTAGCTTGAGCGCCGGCCCCTTGCACAATAGTACTCCCATGCACGATCATTGGAGACATCATGGACATAAATAAAGCCGTAGCAATTACAGGCCCTGACATCTTGGCAAATACCGATGTCATTGTCGAACGTTTCGACATATTCTTCGCTGTTTCAGCCACAACGACATAACATCCTTTTGTACGACTCCAGATTACTTTAAAAATTCGGTTCATCTCGTCTTACTCCTTGCATAAAACTATCAGATTATATGAATATAATAAAATATTTTATAACTATTTTAAAAAGTAAAAATACAGTTAATATATGGCTATTTACCGATGCATATCATATTAAACATATCATATTCTATGGTAAAAGTAAAAAATTTTTCACTCTACACTCACTTCCAAATCATAAATATTTATGAATATACAAAAACTCCGCTATATATCTTATGAATATGCTAAATGTACTAATTTTTTCGCATAAAATTAACTTCATGAAAAAATGTATTTCACCTTAGTAAACTATTATGATCCAATTGTTACTCACCTATTTCGATTATCTTACAAGTTAATCATGACATATATATGCTCATAACAACCATTGCATCTATTTCTTGCATGCAAAAAGGCACCAAAAGCATTTCGCTTTTGGCGCCTTTTATAGACACTGCCTTAACAATATGTTATTTTATATTATTTCAAGCCCGCTTGTTGCATCAATAATGCAATTTGTGCTCTCATTTCTTCATTGTCGCGTTGTACTTTTTCGTACTTAGCTTTCAAAGCAGTCATTTCATCTTGCATTACGTACATGGAGCTAATAGGGCCACCTTTGTAACGTTCAGGAACTGCTTTCTTCGCATCGGAAGTACCGAATTTACGAGTTACACCAGCATT
>CAKQBP010000117.1 GCA_934216375.1 uncultured Veillonella sp. | reverse complement strand
CACCGGCACTGACCACGTTTTTCCAAAGAAGGGAAATATCAAGGAAGTAGCCTGTGTATTTTTTGATATAAATTAAGTTGAGTAATGCGGCAAAGCCTATGTCAGCAACGGTTGCCCAAGCGGCACCACCGATGCCCAGCCAAGGAATAGCAGTCAGTGTCCAGTTAAGGATGACCTTGATTATGAGTGAAATCCCCATATTTATGACTGGAATACGTGGTTTGTTGAGACCTTGTAGGATACCTGTTGTTACTTGATGTACACCTAGGAAGAATATAGAGAACGCCGTGATTTGCGTTGCTAGTTCTGCCTTAGGCGCATTGTAAATCAGTGTAACAGTGGGGGCAGCCAGTACATACAATAGCACTGTAAATGGTACGGTTGCCATAAATGTTAGTCGCATAGAGCCTGCAGTGCGATCATAGATACCTTGATGATCGCGTTTTGCAAAGGCATGAGAGATAGCTGGTACAATGCTTGTCGCAAGGGCTGCGGTAATGATGGTAGCCAAGTTGATGAGTGGCACCGCCATCCCAGTAAGGTAACCGAAGAGCTCTGTTACTTCGTTCATCGGGAACCCCGCATCTAATAAGCGACGTGGTACGATAAGTAAATCGAGATTCGCCGTCAACGGTAACATGATACTTGCTAAGGAAATTGGTATGGACAATGTTAAGAGTCGTGACAAAATTTCTTTAGCTGATTCACGAGGACCATCGTAGCTTTCACCAGTACTACTTGCCTTAGGTAATTTGTAGTAGTAGTACAAGAGCACTAGGAAGGCACCAAAGGCACCTACACCAGCACCTAAGCTAGCGCCACCTGCCGCGGCCGGTAAGCCGTAAGGTAATAAAATAGCAGCAGCACCAAGCATAACGATAACCCGTAGCAATTGTTCTACAATTTGGCTAATCGCCGTAGGCGTCATCATTTCATAGCCTTGGATATACCCGCGGAAACAGGAAATCCATGTTACAAAGAATACTGCCGGAGCGAGCGCGATGATAGAGTAGTAGGCACGGCTTTCAGCAATGAGACCACTAGAGATTAACCAATCTGCACCAAAGTACATGGCAAGACTGGCGATAAAACCTGTTATAGTCAACATTGTAAAAGAAATATTGAATACTCTCTTAGCACCACCAAAGTCGTGTAAGGCTAATCGTTCTGCCGTCAAAATAGAGATGGCAATCGGCACACCTGCGCTCGAAATTTGCAATAGTAACAAATAGATAGGAAAGGCCATCTGGTAGATGCCGATGCCTTCACCACCTAAGATGCGAGATAGAAGAATCCAGTTGATACTACCGATGGCTTTCACTACGAAACCGGCAATTGTTAAAATTAAGGTTCCTTTTAAAAATCCACTAGCCATTGATTATAGTTTGTTAGAAGAACCTAATACATTTTTGATTTTGTGAGCTACCATGCCTTTAATAGCATCACGAGCAGGTCCTAAATATTTACGTGGGTCAAACTCAGATGGGTTTTGAGCCAAGTATTCACGTACAGATGCAGTCATAGCAAGGCGAAGGTCTGTATCGATGTTGATTTTACAAACTGCCATTTGAGCTGCTTTGCGAAGCATTTCTTCAGGTACGCCTTGTGCACCAGGAATGTTGCCACCAAATTCATTACATTTTGCTACGAATTCAGGTAATACGGAGGATGCTCCATGCAATACGATAGGGAAGTTAGGCAATAATTCGCCAACTTTTTTCAAACGATCGAAGTCGAGGTAAGGGTCGCCTTTGAATTTGTAAGCACCATGGCTAGTACCGATAGCGATTGCTAAGGAGTCTACGCCAGTTAGGTGTACGAATTCAGCAGCTTGTTCTGGATCAGTGAAGCGTGCATCCGCATCAGATACGTTTACATCATCTTCAACGCCTGCTAAACGGCCCAATTCTGCTTCTACTACAACGCCGTGAGCGTGAGCATATTCAACAACTTGTTTTGTGATTTTTACGTTTTCATCGAAATCATGATGAGATGCATCAATCATAACAGATGTAAAACCACCATCTACACAGTCTTTACAAATGTCGAAGGAATCGCCGTGGTCAAGGTGAAGAGCGATTGGTAGATTGCTGTCTTCAAGAGCGGCTTCCACAAGTTTTACAAGGTAAATATGTTTAGCATATTTACGTGCGCCTGCAGATACTTGCAAGATAAGAGGAGATTGTTCCTCTTTTGCTGCATCTACAATACCTTGTACGATTTCCATGTTGTTTACATTGAAAGCGCCAACAGCATAGCCGCCTTCATAGGCTTTTTTGAACATTTCTGTAGTAGTAACTAATGGCATGTTGTCCTCCTTGGCCATAGGGCCTGTTATATCATGTTATTAATACCGTGACTGCTAATATTTCTAGCTTGTAAGAACTAGATGCATTTCTGTTATTGCAATCATATATCAATTCAAGTTAAGTATATCAAGAAACACTATAAAGGGCCAATATTTTTTGTATAACTTATGCATAAATTTCGTCTTGTTTTGTGACCCATGTGGGTTATTTCTGTGTGTTAGCATTTATTTAGTGGTGTTATATTAGCTCAATCGTTCAGCAATACATTCATATCCTCTGGCATCTCTGCATGCAGTTCGAGCCATTCATTTGTTATGGGATGGTAAAAGCTTACGCGCGCTGCATGCAGTGCTTGGCGTTGGATAGATTCTAGATGACCACCGTATAAGTCATCACCAGCTAGTGGATACCCTAGTTGAGATAAATGAACTCGGATCTGATGAGTGCGGCCTGTGTGCAATACGCATTGCACATGTGTAAAGTGATTATAAGCTAATAGAGAGCTGTTAGCTGGACAAATATTACTATTATTAACCGTATCTGCAGGGTTATTGTTACAATAGCTAATTTTACTTGTATGTTTACTAATTACTGCTATATCCGTACGAGCTGGCTTTCCTTGGTTTGTACAACAACGCTCAATGATGCTCCCTGGTTTACGTCCTATTGGCCAGTTAATGCTTATACGCATAGAAGGGAGATATCCTTCTACAATGGCGTCGTAGCTTTTATAAAAATGAGTGTGTTTTTTATCAAAAGCATGTTGGACTACCGATGTTTTAGCAATGATGACAATACCTGAGGTATCCTTATCTAATCGGTGTACGGGATGGAAATCATAATGCTGATTTGTTTCTTGGTAGTAATGAAGTACACCATTTGCCAGCGTATGATCTCGTACGGTAGAAGTAGGGTGCATAAGAATACCAGCCGCTTTATTAATGACTAAAATATATTCGTCCTCATATATGATATCTAGTTCCATAGGGCTTAAACTAAACTCTTGCTCTGGTGTTAATTTCATAATGAGATGATCGCCACCGTGAATAAGCGTATTCCAGGCAGCAGGTTTACCATTAACTGTTATGATACCATCACTTCGTAAACGTCGTCTCATGCGATGGGAGATATGCTGTTGTTTTATAATATGATTTATAGATTGTGTGTGTACATCAGAATCTACAATTAAGTCGATTATTGTTGCTACTTTCATACGTATTATTATAACAAATAAAATAAAAATGAAGAATGTTTCATAATTCGTTGTTTTTATGAAGGTCCATATAGTATAATTTGAATTATTAAATTTTATACATTATTTATGTGTGAATTTTTTACTGTAAAACTGTGTGTTTAGTTATAACAGTATATTTTATGAACTATATATGTATGTTAACGACTGTATGGTTATAGCTTATTCTATAAAAGGAGAGGTTTATGAATATTAACAAGAAATCTGTATTAGTCGCATGTGTGTTAGCGGCTATGTCTACAACAACTTTTGCGGCATCTACTACAACATCGACTAGTAGTACAACGGTAACAAACCAAGACACACCAACATCTACTAGTACACGTGTAACCCGTGAGCAACATACAACGACTACATCAACTTCTACTGTGCGTACAGAGAGCTCTAGCTCCTCTAAAAGTACTAAAGCTAGTGTAGGCGTTATGACTCCTCAAAAAATTGAAGAGCGTAGTGCACTTTCTGGCTATATCGCAGCTGATGTGGCGAGCGCATTAAACCCTTATCGCAATGCTCCTAAATCTTTAAAATCTGGTAAAGGCACTACTTTCAAAAATGACGAAGTGCTTGAACATGGTGTATTGGCAGCTATGAAACAAGGTGGTAAATGGGGTGTTATCCGTCCAGATGGTACCGTTGCTATTGAGCCTAAATATAAAGAAATTAAAGATGTTGATTATAAAACGGGCAATGTGTTAGCTCAAGTAGATAAGAAAACAGACACTTGGGTTACTCCTAAAGGTGTAGAAATCTCTGAAGAGGAAGCTTTAAAAGAACGTGTAAAACAAGAAGCAACTCAAGAGTATGCAAGTGATTCTTATGTAGAGTTTAAAGAAAAAGGCAAATATGGTTTTAAAACTACTGATGATAAAGTAGTGATTGCTCCACAATTCCGTCAAATCGTGACTGGATTTAGCGAAGACCGTGCTTTTGTTAAAAATGCTAAAGGTAAAATCGTAGCTATTGATGGTACTGGTAAAGAATTATTTAATGCTCCATCTAAAGAGGTATATAGATACCGTAATGGTCTTGCTGAATACCGTCGCTCTGTGAGTGGCTTTAATTTAGGTGGCCTTGTAGGCGGCTTCATCGTGGGCGGTATCCTTGGAGGTGCGCTTTTAGGTGGTCAACATTATCACGTAGGTGGTTTTGCCTATGATGGTGCAAAACGTGGCTATATTGATCGTTCTGGTAATATTGTAATCGACAGCAAAAAAGATAAAGTATGGCCTATCACAGCTTATGGTACGGTAATTAAAGATGCTGGTAACTTATACTTTGTGAACCGTAAAGGTGAAGTTGTTATTCAACCAGGCGATTACGATGCAGGTGAAATGGATAAATTAAATGGTCTATTAGCGTTAAGAGACAATAAGACTGAGAAATGGGGCATTTTCGATGTATCAACAGGTAAGCAAGTAGTAACCTTCAAATATGATTCTATTTCTTTTGCAGGGACTGATCGTTTAGTAGTTGTGAAAGATCATGTTAAAAACCTTATCGATATGAATAGTGGTAAATCTTTGTATTCTGCTCAAACAGAAGCAACTATTGAACCGTTCAACAACGATACTGTAACATGGGTTCATACTGGTAAAG
>CAKQBP010000116.1 GCA_934216375.1 uncultured Veillonella sp. | reverse complement strand
AAGAAAAAATCCGGTCAAGAATTAACGACAGAGGAAGTAGCAGAAAAAAAAGAATTATACGAAATCTACTTAAGCTTCATTCGTGGTCAAATTACAAGCACCTTGGACCGCGTTGAATTTATAGACCCAGAAACAGGTGAAAGAACCGCTCCTAAACGAGCGCTTGAAAACTTGGCAAAAGAAGCTGATCAAGATATTAAAGAGCATAAAGATATTCACTAATGTAACAAATAAACAAAATTGATTACATTACTAATATTCTTTTATATTTATTCAATCAAATTTATATCTACATACTAAAAACCACTTGATACATGTATCAAGTGGTTTTTAGTATAATTTACTTATGTATTATAATTTACCAAGACGTTTCATGGCATTATAAATTTTTTCAGCTAGACCTGTCATTTGACATTTAGGAATACCGCATGCTGCTATACGAATACCATTTGCTAATGCAATCACATAGATGTGCTCTTTTTTCAATTCTTCACAGATAGCATTCGCAGAGTCCGTAGGAATTGTAATAAAGAAGCCACCGCGGTAAGGTAACATAGGAAGTCCTACTTGTGCTGCTTCTTGTTTAAAGATATCAGCACGATTGCGAATTAATTGATAATAACAATTGCGTTCAGCTTCATATTCCTTAAACTTAGCTGGATCAGCCACAATATTGGCCATTGTACGCATTGCAGGACGACAAATATTAGACCATGTAGCACGACTTGTAGATTTGTTAACTTCAAAAAACTCATCAGCTATTTCTTCATCATCAGAAATCCCAATCATCGCACCAACGCGCTGACCATACATAGTGAATCCTTTAGATAAGCTATAACATACACAGGTGAGAATTTCTTTTGGCAAGTGACTAAATTTATTGAAGAACGCACGTACCTCATCTTTTTTACCAGAGTAATCAAGATATGCTACATCAATACCAATAATCACATTATTTCGACCAATAGCAACCAGATCCTTCAAGAAATTAAGGATAGAATCCCAATCTTTATCCTCAATGGAGTAGCCAGTTGGGTTGTTACCAGGCGTATTAAAGATAACAACCACATTTGTTTGTTTAGCCGCCAATTCATTTACACGATTTTGGAATGCTTCATGATTAAAGTTGTTATGTTCATCAAATAAAGAATACGTAACTAGTGTACGTCCAGTATCACTACAAATAACACGGTATGCACCCCAATACCAATCCGCTGTTAATACTTCATCACCAGGCTCTGTGTAGTTATGAATCAAATGATGAATGCCACCAGTGCCACCTGCGGTAGCAATGCTACGAATATGTCCTTCTGGACGGAAATTACCAAAACATTCTTTTTCAGCAGCGCACAAAAAATCTGGAATACCCGCAATTGGTGCATAACCAACATGTTCAGAATCTGAAAGACTCAAATATTCTTCTTTAACGGTCTTAAGAAAAACTAAGTTTCCCTCTTCATCATGAATAGCACCTAAAGTACCATTTACAACATTCTCACGGCCATTTTCTTTAGCATCAGCTTGAGCTTGACCAGCAGTTACGAAGATCACGTCTTTTAATTTTTTCCCTTTTGCATGCTTTGCAGCAACACTTGTCATAACTTGCACCATCCTATCTGAAATGAATATTATATATTTATCATACCTAAACTGATTTAAATATACAACGTATATTCAGTAAATATATTGTATACATAGAAGATTTAACTAACTATTAGTAATTCAACACTTATTAAATATATATAAAATAAATTAAGTACCTTATTTAGGAAAAATAGTTAACAAATATACAATAAAACAGTAAATATATAAAAAAAAGACCACTCAAAAGAGTGGTCCTTATCATCCCTTAGAAGGAGTAGCCTACACCAGCGTGTAAACCTTTTGCAGTTTTATCATTGCTATCTACGCTATATTTATCATAGCCATAGTATACATTCAAATCTACATCAGGGCGTACTTCATATTGAGCACCTACTTGATAAGTTTGCTTAATATCATTACCCCAACCAGCCTTAGCAAAGCCGTTTACTTTATTAGTCAAAGGTACATGACCGATAACACCGGCTTGGAAACCAAGTTCAGTATCATTTGTACGAATCGCAGTACCTGCACCATATAAATTTACATTTGGATGTACTTTATAAACCAATGCTAATTGATGATCTTTAATATCACCATTTTTTGCATTTAATTTATCGTAAGAGTATTGTAATGCGGCTTTATTGGAAAGGTCGTGTTGTAAAGAAACACCGAAACCATCATTGCTATTGCCGCCACCGTTAGATACGTGTTGTTTAAAAGCATAATCAGCTTGTACTTTAGTGGATCCATCACTAATTTTTGTTACAGGAGCTGCAGCAAATGCACTGCCGGCTACAACTGTAGCTGCTAAAGTTAATAATACTAATTTCTTCATTTTTACCTCCTATACACATACCAATGGTATGTCTTAATAAGTTACTAATTGATAGGTATAATAATTATACAATCTATAAATTAGCGTTTCATGAATACAGGGATATCAGGGATACCACTGTTAGTATTTGTAGTGGATGCCGGACGGGATGTAGTTGTTGTTTTACCGAATTCAGGTACATTCTTAGTATTTGAATTAAAACCAGTTGCCACAACAGTAATTTGAACTGTATCGCCTAAGCTTTCATCGATAACAGAACCAAAGATAATATTTGCATCAGGATCCGCCGCTTCAGAAATAATTTCGGCAGCTTCATTAATTTCAAACAAGCTTAAGTTAGCACTACCGGAAATATTGAGTAAGATACCTTTTGCACCATCGATAGATGTTTCCAACAATGGGCTGTTAATTGCCATTTTTGCAGCGTCGGCAGCGCGGTTTTCACCTTCACCAACACCGATCCCCATCAATGCTTCGCCTTGTTCAGTCATGATAGTTTTAACATCTGCAAAGTCAAGATTAATCAAGCCAGGAACTTGAATCAAGTCTGAAATGCCTTTGATACCTTGGCGAAGTACATCATCAGCTGTACGGAATGCGTCGCTTAAGGAACATTTTTTATCTACAACTTGCAACAATTTATCATTAGGAATAACGATAATAGTATCTACTTTTTGAGTCAAGAATTCAATGCCTTTTTCCGCTTGTGCACGACGGCGTTTACCTTCAAAAGCGAACGGTTTAGTAACGACACCTACTGTCAATGCACCGATTTCTTTAGCACATTCTGCAACGATAGGAGCAGCACCTGTACCAGTACCACCACCCATACCAGCAGTTACGAATACCATATCAGCACCTTCAAGAGCTTTTATAATTTCTTCGCGGCTTTCTTGAGCAGCCTCTTCACCGATTTGTGGATTTGCGCCTGCACCAAGACCTTTTGTAACCTTCTCGCCAATTTGAATCGTTACATCCGCTTTAGATAATTCAAGCACTTGGCTTTCAGTATTAGCGGATAAAAATTGAACACCTTTAAGATCGCTATCTACCATGCGATTAACAGCGTTATTACCGCCGCCACCAACACCGATAACTTTAATATTTGCAAAATCAGACATTGAACTTCCTCCTCTTATCGTTATCTATCGTATCAATATACGTCCCAATGTATCGATTTATATACTGACAATCTTATAACAATTACATTTATTTTACACTAAAATTTAAAAACTTTCCACTATATAGAATGTGATTTATTAGAATCGCTTAGTCATAATAATCTTGCGTATAGCGCCTACATTAATAAATACATGCAATCCAAAGCCAATAAGAGCTACGTAATATAGGTTAATTCCTATGAGGTCACCTACATATACAAGAATAACAGCTAACACAACATTTGAAAAGAACCCAAGCACAAAATTACTAAGATCAAAGGTTCGTTCCAATGCAGCCCGGCTACCACCAAATACAGCGTCTAGTGCAGCCAGAACAGCGACTGATGTGTAATTTGCATAACTTATAGGTATATGAAATGGTGAAAGCCACCCTAATGTAGTACCTACAATTAAACCAACAATGGCAAAGATATAAATATTCATTCTTTACCTCCTGTTTCATTAGGCTTTATATGTTCTTCTCTGAAGGTTCCTGTAAAAGCTGGAATAGCTATTTCATTTTCTTCCTTTATGGTTACCTTTATGCCCCAGTGTTTCAAGGAATCCACCACACCGCCTCGCATGGTGAGCGCAGAATTTAATGTTTTTGGGTCACCAATCGCTTTAACTGTAAAAGGCGCCCCAAAAACCTTACCATTCACAGTAATAGTCGGACCAGAGCATCGTATTTCAGAAGTCCCTATGAGACGTTGATCATTGATAGCTATCGCCTCAGCCCCACCAGCTCGCAATTCATTAACAATACGTAAAATATCTTCATCATGAATCACATATAAATTAGGATTTTCACCACTTTGAATAGGCTTTAGGCTATCCTCAATTAATACACTAACACCCGTACCTTTAACATTAGTTAAAGCTGCTTTCATCATCAACTGTTCATCAGCTTTAACATTGCTACTAGCACCAGACTGTTTAAGTTCTTCTATTTGTTTTAACAATGCATCACGTTCACTTTGGGCCTCTCGCAATTGTACAGCTAAATCACCAGCTCGTTGTAAACGGATATTTTCTTCTATATTATCTTGAGTCATCTTATATTGAGTAACAACCATGAAACCCAATATACAACTGACTAAGGCTATTGCCCACCGTTCGTGTCTCACGACAATCATCTACCTTTTATCTTCAACATGACCTTGTTTATCTTGTTTTGTATCATCCTTCTTAGTAGATGAATCTTCTGTTGTCTTTGTTCCAGTCTGATGCTTTTTAACTTCCGGTATTACATCAGTTTTTATATAAGGTGATGAAACATTAACATCTATATATTGTACATTGCTATGTGTTGTCTTAATATCTTGTAACATAGACTGAGTTAACTCGGCTTTTTTAGGTAAGTCTTTACTATCTCCTAATCGAATTTGCACCCCCGATACGGTATACGCCATTATTGCATCAGGATCTCCTATATTGACTTCTGCAATATTTTTAAAAGTGCTTTCATCAAGAGAGTTCAAGTATTCAAGAGCCGCTAAAATAGGTTTATCCACAACGGTATCACCTAATAAAATATTTCCCGCCTTAACGCCTGATATCATTGGTACCGACGTATCTTGTATTGCAGGCTCTGATGCAATCACTT
>CAKQBP010000115.1 GCA_934216375.1 uncultured Veillonella sp. | reverse complement strand
TAGTATTCCTTTCACTCAAGGTCAACGTGACGTATGGGCTGGGATTGCTAACGAAACAGGTCTTGCTAAAGAATCTTTAAAGCAAGTTTACGAAGAAAAAGTAACACCCGCCATCAATAAATGGAATAATGAAACAAAATACCAAATTCATGATAACGCAGCAGAAGTTGTAGCAAAGGTTTCTGATGCAGCGAAAGAAAAACTTGATTCTGCTAAAGAAGGTATTGAAGTAGCTAAAGAATTCGCAAAAGGTGGTGTAGAAGTGGCAAAAGCTTCTGCACAGGTAGCAGTAGAAACTGCAAAAACTAAAGCTTCTGATGCTGTAGAGACAGCAAAAGATGTTGCTGCAAACACTGTTAACACAGCGAAAGATAAAATTGGCGGTTTGCGTAAATAAACGCTGAAGGATTATTATTACTATGAATCCATTTAAGATTATTAAATATGGTAAGTATTTTAGCGAATCAAGATTTTTAGGATTTCTTGGTCGATATGGTAAGAAACTTGCCTTTGTACAACAAGCAGTAACCTTGTTCCTTTGTTTTCGTGACAAGGACACTCCCAAATATGTAAAAGCGGTCATTGCAGGTGCCTTAGGGTATTTGGTATTACCTATTGATATTGTGCCGGATGCGATTGCTGTATTAGGTTGGGTAGATGATGTGGCAGTACTCGGATTAGCCTTTAAGATTGCGAATCGTTATATCAAAACGAGTCATCAAGAAGAGGCAAAAAAATTCTTTCCATTTGGTAGCAGTCGCTAACTTTTACCATTTTAGGCAGTTTGATCCACAGTGATTGAACTGCCTTTATTTATTTGACACACTAAAGTAATAGATATAGAATAAAAATTGTATACTATTTAAAAAGGACAGAATTTATGCATATTGCTTCAGTAAAAGTACGATTTTATGAAACTGATATGATGGGGATTGCTCACCATAGTAATCATTTTAGATGGTTTGAAATGGCGCGCATTGAATTCCTTCGTAAGATCGGTGTCACTTTGTGGGATATGATGAATGAGGATATTGTATTTCCTATCATGAATGTATCTTGCAATTATAAAGAACCTGCGAATTTCGATGATGAACTTCACATCGAAACGTATTTGGTTAAGATGACGAGGGCTCAAATGGTGTTTCGCTATCGCATGCGCCGTGCTAGTGATGGTGCAATACTTGCCACGGGGGAAACTAAGAATGCCTTTATGTCAAAATTAACAGGAAAAATTGTGCGATTAGACGATACTTTTTACCTGCCTATGTTAGCAGCTGTTGAGGAGATGCCGCATGAGTAATGTACAACAATTGCCTATCGGTGTATTTGACTCTGGCGTAGGCGGACTATCTGTGTTAAAGGTATTACAAGAACAATTTCCTAACGAAGATTTTATCTATATCGGTGATAATGCGAATAATCCTGTAGGTAATCGCAGTGATGATGAAATCACTTATTTAGCGTGCCGTATTGCGGAGACGCTAGAAAAGCAGCCTGTTAAGTTGATGGTGATTGCTTGTAACACCTTCACTGTTGTGGCTCTTGATGCGGTACGTGAACTTGTATCTGTGCCAGTTATTGGTGTATCACAAGGTGTAAAAACAGCTATTAATAAAAGTAAAAGCAAGACTATCGGTATTATGGCGACCGTGGCCACTGTAAATAGTCATATTCATAAGCATGTGGCTTTAGAAGTTGATCACGAGGTTTTTGTTTGGGAACAACCTTGTCCAGAGTTGGCGGGGCTTATTGAACAAGGTCATTTAGATGATTACTTTGTTCGTGAAGTATGCAAGGATTATTTAGAACCTTTATTATCTCGAGAAATTGAGGTTGTCGTTTTGGGCTGTACTCATTTTCCATTTGTACAACCTTTACTAGAGGAACTAACATCGTGTCGCATTCAGTTCATTGATCCTGCTTTTGAAACAAGTGAATTGGTTCGTCACAGACTAGAGAGTAAAAATCTTTTCAATCCTCAAGATACTGTAGGCACCGTGACATTGTATTTTACAAAGGATGTCGAACTTGGTGATACGTTGAGTGCATCCTTCCTTGATACAAGCCGTCGTACCATTGAACATATTACATTATAAAGGAGATACCCTATGTGGTTTTATAACATCCTCAGTGCAGTAATAGCTATTATTGTGGCTGTTGCAGCTCTGTACTTATTATTCCGTTTGTTTGTGTTGAAACAAGGTAATGAAAATATTGTCTTATTAGCGAAACGGGCAACGAACTTCCAAGTATCTGATCGTAATTTTGAGTCCATTACCTTGTTTTGCGATATACCATTTGTCAATAAAGGTCGTCAATTGGGTACTATTATGGACTTATTCCCACGTCCATTATTACCAGAAGAACATTTTGATGCAGTTAAAGTAAATGCTTGGGCTATGGATATTAATCGTCCACGTCAAGATGGATATTTTGAAGCTATAATTATCAAACCACGTAAAGGTGGCACAATTCGTGTATATGTTACGTTAACAGGTAAAACTGGCAATATTCGTGAAGATATTAAGGGCTTCCCTTATATGGATATCGACATTTACTATCAAATCGTAGGTCGGACAGACTTTCATATCGATAAACAGCGTATTCGTTTGACTGCTGAAGAAGTTCAAGCAGCAATGGTTCAATAAGGAGGCATAACAATGGCAGAATTAGAGTTAGTATGTGTGCCAACACGTATTCTTACAGATAATGATGACATCGTTGATGCTATCGTTGAATTTGGCGGACATAATATTGGACCTGAAGATATCGTATGCGTTGCTGAATCTGTAGTAGCTATTACGCAAGGTCGTTTTACACGTCCTGAAGAGCTAAATGTGTGCTGGCAAGCTCGTTTAATTAATCGTTTTATCCATCCAGATGGCTCCATGGCATCTATTTATGGTATGCAATCGGCTATGAATTTGGATGGTAAATGGAAGGTATTAGGTGCTTTTATTTTAGGCGCTATTGCTAAAATTTTCCGTAAACCTGGTGTATTCTATGCAATTGCTCGTGCTGCATCCTTAACAGATGATGTAACAGGGACTATGCCTCCATTTGATAAGCACATTGTATTTGGTCCAAAAGATCCAGATAAAGTGGCTGAGAAAATTGTATCTCGCACAGGTTGTTATGGTGCCGTTGTAGCTGACGTTAATGACTTGAAACGTTCTGCTATTCTAGGCACAAGTCGCGGCATTGATGCTAAAAAAATTGCACAATTGTTGATCGATAATCCATTTGGTAATGATAGCCAAATGACTCCGATTGTTATCATCAAAAATTACGCATCTGTATCTGGTAAATAACAGAAGGCTGTACTCATCACATAGAGATGGGTACAGCTTTTTTATATAATGAGCCTGAATAGGAGTATACACAGGTTTGAATAGGGATTGTACGTTAAGTTTAAATAGAGATTATATGCTAGCTCAAATGGATTTTACTTTACTCTGTTTTGAGTTTGTATGGAGCCCCTATTCATACTAATAAGGAGGTCATATGTTATTAGGTTTAGACGTGGGTGGTACTTTTACCGATGCGGTTATCATTGATGGTCATCGTGTAGTGGCAACTGCCAAAAGGCGGACTACAAAGGATAATCTAATGTATGGTATAGGTGAGGCCTTAGATGCGGTTTTGGAGGGCTATGATACATCAAATATTGAACAAGTAACCTTATCTACTACCGTGGTGACGAATACCATCGTAGAAGAGAAGGAGCAAGTAGTAGATCTCTATGTGATTACAGGTCCAGGCCGTAATGTAGATGATATATTCCCCGTGGAACCTATATATCTTCAAGGTTATACAGATCATAGAGGTATCGTTGTAGAGGGTACCCCTGCTGATGCTGTACGTGGTATAGCCAAAATGGTTCAAGCACATAGTGGTACCGATTTGGCTGCTGTGTCCGCTAAATTTGGGGTGCGGAATCCTCACGAAGAACTATCTATTACAGAGAAATTGAAAAATACGTATCATACAATTTCTAATGGCAGTTTGTTAAGCGGTTCTTTAAATTTCCCTTGTCGTACTATTAGCGCTTATTTTAATAGTGCCGTAACACCCGTATTTACGGTGTTCAAGAAAAATGTCGAAGAGGCCCTTAATATACGTCATATTACGGCACCGCTTCATATTTTGAAGGCTGATGGTGGTTCTTTACCTATGGAACATATGGTAAGTAGACCTGTGGAGACTGCATTTACGGGGCCTGCTGCTACAGTTCTTGGACTATCGGCTCTCGGTGCTATTGGTAAAAAGCATACTGTTGCTCTAGATATTGGAGGTACCACAACAGATATCTCTCTTTGGAAATATGGTAAACCGTTGATGACAAAAAGTGGCGTGTCCATACGTGAATATCCAAGTGCAGTGAGATCCTTTGCCGTTACTTCCGTCGGTATTGGTGGGGAATCCGTAGTTCGGCTTAAAGACGGTGATCTTACGGTAGGTCCTGAACGAGTGGGACCATCGGTGGCTTTAGGTGGCAATAAACCTACCTTGGGGGATGCTCTCATCGTATTAGGACACGCAAGTTATGGTGATGCTGACCTTGCTACACAATCCTTACAACAATTAGCCCGTGTGTTACAGGCTAATTGGAAACACGGCGAATGTGAAGATACATTCGGGAACCATAATTCTGAAAAGCAATGTACTCATAATATGTCGGCTTTAGATGTAGCACAACTTATTGTTGAAAAGGCATTAGAAATAATTCAACATGGCATCGATGAGGTGGTACAGGCAGAAAATAAACGACCTATTTATGTGGTAGCAGATATTGTAAATCCCGATGTATTTGTGCCTGAACATATCGTTGTGGTAGGGGGCACGGCGCCAAGTTTAGGTCCAAGTATCGGGGAGTATCTAGAGTTACCTGTTACGATTCCTGAGAATGCTGCTGTAGCAAATGCTATAGGCGCTGCACTAGCTTTATCTACCATCGAACTCACTGTCCATGTAGATACAAAACGTCGTTTACTTGTCATTCCGGAATTAGGTATTAAACAGCATAATTGTACTTTAAAACGAGCGGAGCAAGTTGTAGAACGAGCTAAGGAGGCTCTTAGTGAAGAGGCTTTTCGTTTAGGTTTAGATACGTCGCAAGAAATAGAGATCATTAGCATTGAGGATTTCCCTGTAGTAGAAGGCTGGCAATCTATGGAGCGTTTAATTACTGTGAAAGTACAACT
>CAKQBP010000114.1 GCA_934216375.1 uncultured Veillonella sp. | reverse complement strand
AGTCAAAACCCTTTATAAACACTGAATTTATAATAGTTTGTATTTTGTATTTTTTAATAAAAGTCCACTGTATGCGTACATATCGATATTTTTAAATACTATACAATATATTCCGAATTGTGTACATATATACAACACTAATACCACATATAGTATATACAGATTTTTTATTACTAAATTTGTATTTTTATGTGTTTTTCAATTGTTACCAACATTTTCTAGAACACTCAAAACTTCACTTTGTCCTCATTTTTAAATGTATAAGAAAGTAAAAAAGCCCATATAATGGGCTTTTTATATGTTATGTAATTGTATTAAAATTCATTACCTAATATATTAAGATTTCTTCATTATCTATTCATTTTTAACATTGGTTGTAACCGTTCAATGACCGTCATTGACTCTCTGTGTTCATGCTCAATAGCAGCTTTCATTAGCTCCTCTTGAGCAGATATAGGATTCTCTCGATCATTGATTTTATGATACGAACCATCTGCTCTCATGAAATGAGCTTTTAATGTATCATCTAAGTATAAATCTAAAATACTCTTTACCCGTTCTTTATGACGTTTATCTTCAATAGGAATCATAAGCTCTACACGTTCATTCAAATTTCGAGGCATCCAATCCGCACTAGATAGGTACAGACTTTCATTCCCTCCATTACGGAAGTAGAACAAACGATGATGTTCAAGAAAACGCCCCACAATAGAGCGTACTGTGATATTATCACTAACACCGGCAATGCCAGGTCGAAGCGTACAAATACCACGCACAATTAAATCTATACGAACACCAGCCGAAGAAGCTTCATACAACTTGGCAATGACCTTTTTATCGAGCAAAGAATTCATCTTACAGATGATATAGGCTTCTTCCCCGTTTTTGGCAAACTCAATTTCACGATCAATGAGTTCCATGATTTTTTCACGTAAATTTAAAGGCGCTACAATAAACTTATTCCAAATCGGTGGGTCAGAATATCCGGAAATCAAGTTAAAGAAACGAGATGCATCATCGCCATACTCATCATTACAAGTGAATATACCACAGTCAGTATACATACGAGCCGTTTTACCATTATAGTTTCCCGTTGCTAGATGGACGTACCGCCTAATACCATCCGTTTCCCGGCGTACAACCATGGTAATTTTAGAGTGAGTCTTAAGACCTTTTAAACCATAAATAACATGACACCCCGCTTTTTCGAGTCGTCGAGCCATATGAATATTGTTTTCTTCATCAAACCGTGCCTTAACCTCCATAAGCACGGTTACTTGTTTTCCATTATCTGCCGCTTTTATTAAGGACGCAATAATCGGAGAGTCCCCACTAACGCGATATAATGTTTGTTTAATGGCCAATACATCAGGATCTATAGCTGCTTGTGCAATAAATTGCTCAACCACAGCAAAAGATTCAAAGGGATGATGAACAAAAAGATCTTGCTTCCCAATAATAGAAAATAAGCTATCACCTTCATAATCAACTAATTCACTAGGAATCTTAGGATCAAACGGTTCATATCGGAGCTTATCATAACCAGGATAATTACAGAAATCAAAATACATACGGCAATCTAAATGTCCATCAATGCGATATACGTCCTTTTGCTCTAATTCTACACTTGTAAGGACAAAGTCTAATAAGTGATCCTTTATCTCTCCACAAACCTCAAGACGTACCGCATCACCACGACGGCGACGCCGCAAGGATGCCTCTACTTCAGATAGCAAATCTGTTGCTTCTTCCTCATCTATTTCAAGGTCTGCATCACGAGTAATACGGAAAACCATATAATCTTCAATGCCGTAACCTTGGAAGAATTGATTTGCATAATAAGTAATGACATCTTCTAGATAAACAAATCGATGTTCCTTATTACCTCGGCTCGGAACTTCAATGATTCGATCTAATACAGATGGTATTGGCAAGATAGCAATCTTGTAATCCTTAGTCCCATCATCTTGTATTTGAAAGATACGTACAATTGCATTAATAGTATGATTCGTTAAAAATGGGAATGGATGCCCCGAATCAACAGCCAACGGTGTTACTACGGGGTAGATATGTTCTTCAAAATAATGGCGTAACCAAGCTTTTGTTTTTACGTCTAGCTCATCAGGATGTGTAAAGAAAAAACCATAACTTTCTAGTTCAGTCAAAACATTATTTAAATACATACTTTGCATAGCAACAAGGCGTTGTACAGATTCATCTATCGCCTTTAATTGTGCCTTTGCATCCATATGAGCCGCATCATATTTAACAATGCCATTCACAACTTGATGACGTAAACCAGCCACGCGAATCATAAAGAACTCATCTAAATTAGAACTAGCAATAGCAATAAAACGCAATCGCTCCAACAGCGGAGTATTTGTATCTATAGACTCTAATAGTACACGCTGATTAAATTTTAGCCAAGATAATTCACGATTAAAATAATATTTAGCATTACTGAACATGGCGGTCACCTCCTCTTACAAGCATAAGTTCCATACCAAATACTTCTGTAAAATATTCAGCATCTCGATTAAACGTCCACCATTCTAGTGAGATATCCTCATTAGTGCGACAGAATACCAACAATACATTATCGCGCTCTTCCAATATAACATCTGAGATTTTTTGGTTACTCCCTGCATCGAGAGCACAGGCCACACGAATGATAGCTACTAACTTTGTAACTTGAATCTTTTGTAATTCTGTCAAGGAATTAAAATATGTATCATCATCAGATGGAGTTCCCTTATAGTGATAAAATACGACATTTGCAACTACTTGTTTTTCTTCTTCTGAAAGCCCGAAAATATCTGTGCCCATCACAATATGATACGCATGCTCTCCATGGTTTCGTAAATTAACAAACTTGCCTACAGAACACAATATAGCTGCAATGCGGCATAAGTAACCCCACCGCTCCGGTAAACCTTTATGGCGTAATGTTTTACAAAATAAAGAACTGAAACGTTCCACCTCAGCATCATGAATGCTGTCTGTATGATATCTAGCGGCAACAGCACGAGCTAATTGAGCATTTTGCTCACGCAATTGGTACATAAAGGGATTATTTTCCGCCTCAACGCCATAGAACCAGCTTATTCCTTGAGAGAAGGAGAAGCTACTAAAAATCAACGATTTAGGCTCTATAGCTGTTATAATTTCATTAAATAAAATCATAGTAGGCATCAAAATATTCGCCTTATATTCAGGTAGTTTATATCGATTGATCAACTTAGTGGCTGTTACACCATCAAAGGATTTGATGAAGCCCTTAAAACGTTCTGGTTCAATTGTAATAATATCGTCCTTATTACTGCCATCTCCCATGAGACGCGCCATATATTGAGCTTCATCGCCTGATAAAATAACACTATTAATATTGAAGGTCTTAAGCTCCTCCCGTAATGGGCCTATCATGCGATGTAAATACTCAGTAATAGCCATTGGAAACGATGTAGAGGAACGTTGGTTGCGATTAAAAGATTCCATAACACGTAATGACCCGCTATGCATATTGCGCTGGAATAATAAGCTTTCACCACGCCAAACGGTTAAACCTACACCACCAGAAGTAATATCAAGGAATAATGTTGCCTTTGTAGGATCCGTCAAGCGGTACTGATTAGTCATCTTGTAGTATAGTAAGGCATATTTGTAATACACCTCTTTAGGCATGTCGATAACCTCAACACGCATACCTGTTTGAATATAAATTTGGTCCAGAATACTACGACGATTAGCGGCTTCACGTATTACAGTAGTACCATATAATCTAGAGCGACTCACACCGTAATCAGCCATTAATTGTTTATATCCCTTTAATATATGACAAATTTCCTCAATCGTTTCAAAACTTAAACGAGAGGTTTGGAATAATTCTTCCCCAAAGGTTACCTCCCTAGCTGCATAATCTATAACGCGTACATCATCGATGCCCTTGTATTCTAAAATAGTAATACTCATGCTACTGGAGCCTACATGTAGCACTGCATATCGTAACGCTTTTGGTAATGCCATTATGCCTCCTTACGAGCTTCCTTCCACTCTATTTCTAATGTTTTCTTGAATTCTTTTTTAAAAGATTTTCCTAATTTCTCTACAGCCGCTTTTATGACACTTATATCGCGACCGTTCAAATAGGTTACTACTAATTGTACACTAGTATATTTTAGATTCACGGATAAATGGCGAATGAATTGTTCATGACTTTCATCAAGAGCTTCAGCCAAGGCTAGAATAATAGATATTTTTTGGCCCAACAAACGCTGTTCTTGATCTAACAATTTACCGTATAAGAAGTTTTTATACTCTTTTGGCGTCAAACCATGAGAGTTCATAACAAGGAACGCGCTAAAAGCTTGTTCAATATGGGAAAGCCCATATAAATTACTATTGACAAGCATATAACAGCCATGTCGGGCATGACTATAATAATTAATCCGTTTACCAATATCATGTAATAAGCTAGCCGCAATCAAACAACGTCTTGTATTTTTATCAGCTCTATGAAGTGGTTCTAATTCATCATACAGTTTAATAGCTAAATCTGTAATGTATTTAGCGTGAACTAACTCATGTTTAGTCATACCTAATAATACATTCTCTGCAGAATGTACTAAAATATCATCAATAATAGAGTTACCACCTAAGTAGTGCGCTCCATAATAGTCGTAAAATAAACCTTCTCGCAAACCACAACCACCAACAACGAGTGTTTTAGTATTTACGTAGTTAAATAATTCTTCTACGATAGTGAGACCTGCAATAATGATATCAGCGCGCTCCGATGATAAACCACTAATCTTTTTGCGCTCCTCTAGAGTTTTGCCTTTTACTTCTTCCAAAATTTCATGGAATCTATGATATGGAATTTCATAATTATGTAGCTTTGTAATAGGATAAGATAACTTGCGTTGATCCATTTTAGCAATATTACGAGCAGTGCCACCGATACCAAGAAGCGGTAATTTCACATTGCGAAGCCATGTATGTTCCTTAATCGTTTTCTTTACAACTTTCGTCAGTTTATCAAGTTCTTTAGGAGTATATTCATCCCCTTTTTGATAGGTACCTGTTAAGGTAAGGGCCCCTATCGGCAAGCTCACTGATTTTGTAATGTGACGATTTCGTACAAGGGTTATCTCGGTACTGGCACCACCTAAATCAAAAATAATAAAATCCTTAAGTCCAATGGTATTGAT
>CAKQBP010000113.1 GCA_934216375.1 uncultured Veillonella sp. | reverse complement strand
GTTATATGGACATATCCACATATTACGGCTTTGTTCTGGCATTTCTTTGCCCACCGTTTATATAAGGCGGGGTGGCCAATCTTGGCTCGTCGTGTGGCTCTCCATTCTCGTCATGTAACGGGCATTGAAATCCATCCAGGTGCGACGATTGGTCGCGGACTCTTTATCGATCATGGTATGGGTGTTGTTATTGGTGAAACGGCTATTGTAGGCGATAATGTAACCTTGTTCCATCAAGTAACACTAGGTGGGATGTCTTCTAAAAAGGTAAAGCGTCATCCGACCATTGAAGATGATGTACTCATCGGTACGGGTACAAAAATCTTAGGGGACATTACGATTGGGGCGCGTACGAAGATTGGCTGTAATCTCGTTATTAAACATGATATTCCTAAGGATATGGTAATTTTTGAAACAGATCCAGAAAATATGTATGTTCGTAAACCTAGTCGCAATGCAACTGCTGCACAAGCAGAGGAGAAGAAAATCCCTGATAATTACATAGAATACTATATTTAATATAGAAACGTATTTAATATAAAATCATATTTAATATAGAATCATACAAAGAATCATACAAACCTCTAACTATTGGATTAACTAGTAGTTAGGGGTTTTTTATGATTCGAAGAAACATGATTCTGTGATTTATTGGATTTAGATTTGGTATCCATTGGGTATATGTTTGAATTAGTATGGTTATGATGTTTTTATTAAACTTTTATACAAAAATATCTATTCATATATTGACATGGAAAATCATTATTGGTAAAATATGAATATAATCAATATTGATTATGAATTAAATAAACGAATTGATGGCATATAAGCCAACTGAGTTTGTTCTACTTTTAGAATGAACTGTAATTGAGAATTAAACGATAAAAGGAGTATTATTATGAAAAACGTACAACAAGTAAATCAATATTTAGCAGATCTTTCCGTGTGGAATGTAAAATTACATAATTTACACTTCAATGTAACTGGTCCGCAATTCAAATCCATCCATGAATACTTGGAATCCATCTATGATGAAGCATTTGAATATTTTGATGCAGTAGCAGAACATGTAAAAATGCAAGGTCAATTCCCATTGGTAAATTCTGCAGAATACGCAAAATTGACTAAAATCGAAGAACTTGGTCAAGAAGATATCCCTCAAGCAAAGGTAATCGATATTCTTCTTAAAGATTTCAAATACATGAAAGATCAAGCTGTAGCGATTCGTGCAGCAGCTGATGAAGAAGATGATTTCTTGCTCGTGAGCATGATGGAAGATCACGTTGCATACTATGTAAAACAAATCTGGTTCATCGAATCCATGTTGAAATAAGACAATTGACAATGCCTTATTGGGTATGATATGATTACTCAGTAAAGCATGGAGGATTACTCAAGAGGCTGAAGAGGACGGTTTGCTAAATCGTTAGGGCGGGTTACCGTCGCTAGGGTTCGAATCCCTAATCCTCCGCCATGTAAAGACCTCACATCACCCGATGTGAGGTCTTTTTGTATAATATATTAATTTATTATATTATTTATATAGGCCTAATTTGTGAGGATTCGAGTGAGTCCAAGGCCTTATTAGTATTGAATGACACAGGTGTGTAAGGGTATAGAGTTGACGTATGTCTAGGGGTTTCATATAATAGATTGTATAAAATGTAATTTTAAGGAGACTCTTATGAATACAAAATATACACGTCAAATGAATCGTATCCGTCGAGCGTTAGGCATTGGCACATTATGCCTCGTTGCGTCTGTTGGCTTTAGTCATGCTGAAAGTATTGCCATTCCAAGTGCACGTCCTATGGTGGATGGCGTAAGTGCTGATGTAGAGACTGTTAGTAGTTCTAGTAAAGGGCAACAGCATGTAAACTCAGATGTTATTACGCCTAATGATTGGACGTATACAGCGTTACAAAGGCTCATTAAACATGGTGCTATTACAGATACCCACGGATTTACTTTTGATGGTGCTAGCTACACAAAGGATGAGCTTATGCCACTTATCGATGAGGTAGTCACAAAACGTGAGCAAATGAACGATAATGATCGAGAATATGCATTGCGTATTTACCAAGAAAATATGCGTGATGTAATGGATTACCGTATTGCTCGCGATAAAAAAGCTACTGATGAGCGCCGTCAAAAACTAGATGAAAAGCGTGCTGAAAAGGTTAAAAAATCTGGTAAAACGTATCAAGTATCCAAGGATCAACAAGAGGCTCTTGATAAGGCTGGTGATGAAGTAGCGAAACCGGAAGAACGCGCTTTAACAGATGAACAAATCAAAGAAAAAATGAAGAAATTCAAAATTGATGATTCTCGCGTTAAGGTAAATAATGAAGTGCGTATTCGTTACACTGATTCCAAGGATAAAAAGTCCAAAACAGATGCTCGTATGCAGACGGAGATGACGTTCACTCTATAACTCTTAGTAAGGGGTTATAATGATTGATTTTTTAAAGAAACAGTTGTTTACTGTCCATCAAAACGGTAAGCAGCAGGTAAGTGAGGTCTTTAAATATATAGGACCTGGTATAATCGTAACCGTTGGATTTATCGATCCGGGAAACTGGGCCGCCAACTTGGCAGCCGGCGCCAGTTATGGTTATGAATTGCTGTGGGTAGTCACACTATCTACGATTATGCTCATTTTATTACAGCATAATGTGGCACATTTAGGGATTGTACGCGGTCAATGCTTATCGGAGTGTGCCTATGAGTTCTTACCGCGTTATGCATCTCGCTTTGTGCTTAGCACGGCAGGGATTGCAGCGGCAGCGACGGCCTTGGCTGAGTTTATTGGCGCCGCTATCGCCTTGAAGATGCTCTTTGGTATTCCTATCTTGATAGGTAGCATTTTGACGGCTCTTATCTGTACGGTCATGCTCATTACGAACTCCTATCGTAAATTAGAGCGAATCATTGCTGGTTTTGTATCCCTCATCGCATTGGCGTACCTCGTTGAGGTAAATATGGTTAATGTGGATTGGGCAGCGGCTGGTATAGGTTGGGTGGATCCTAATATTCCTAATACATCGATGCTCGTTATTTTGAGTATATTAGGGGCCGTAATTATGCCTCACAACTTGTTTTTGCACTCTGAAATCATCCAAAGTCGCCAGTTCAATACACAAGATCCAGCGATAATGAAACGGCAGTTACGCTATGAATTCCTCGATACTTTGTTATCTATGGGGATTGGGTGGATGATTAACTCCGCCATGATTATATTGGCGGCGGCTGTTTTCTTTGCTCATGGTATTGAAGTAACAGAGCTTGAACAGGCTGAGGAGTTGTTGCGACCACTCATTGGACCCGCAGCGGGTATTATTTTTGCGATAGCACTGTTATTTGCAGGTTTTGCCTCATCTGCTACGGCAGGTATGGCGGGGGCAAGTATCTTTGCAGGAATGTTTGGCGAGTCTTATGATATGAAAGACTTCCATACGCGATTAGGCTTGGCACTAACATATGTTCCAGCATTATTATTGATCGTGTTTATTACAGATTCCTTCCAAGCATTATTGTTCTCTCAAATGTTCTTGAGCTTGCAATTACCTATCACCATATTCTTGCAACTTTACATGACAAGCAGCCGCAAGGTCATGGGAGGATACGCGAACCGTAAATTTACAAATATTCTCTTATGGGGCATAGGTATCATCGTTACGATCATGAATATCTACTTATTGATTGTAGGCTAAGAGCATATTTTTTGTTAGTTACAAAAGGTTTATTATAAAATCATAATTAGAATACAGCATTAGAGTATAATATTAGAGTACAACATTAGAATACAACATTAGAATGCAAAGGACCGCTATGGCGGTCCTTTTGCCATGTTGCTAACGTATCCATTATGTGAAAAGCGTATCTTTGAATACCCAAGAGGGGTATAAAATATGTTACAATTAAAAATAGTATAATTAAGAAAAATATTTTTAAGAATAATATTTTTAAGAATAATATTTTTAAGAATAATATTTTTAAGAATAATATAATATCTGTTGAAAGTATCACTCAGCAGTGTGATATATGGAAAACTAGGAGGCCCTAATGGCAAAGGAAATCAACGTACAAGAGACAATACAATCTGATTTTAGTGTTGTGGTTAACGACATTGCTGAAGAATTATTGACGCGCCTCAATATGGATGAGGATGGTTCTGTTATTGATATGTTCCAAACAGGCTCTTTTGATCCTTGGCAGTTATTCGTATTTTTTGGCGCTTTAGAAAAAGCCCTTATTGAGTTCAGAACGGATAAACGGAAGAAAACAGTTATCGTTCATGCACAACCTGAGGCTCTTATCGGCATAGGTCGTGTAGTGACACCTGTATCTACTATGCTTGAGCATGTATTGATGTCTCGTTTGAATGATATGAGCGAAGGTCGCTTGGAAACAGGCATGCTTACAGTATCTGCTGAAAGCATCGATTACGAAGGTGTAAATCTTAAAGGTCGTCATGTGGTTATCGTATGCGATCTTGTAGATGAAGATTCCAACTATCTCAAAGAATGCATTAAATTATGTAAAGAATTAAAAGCAAGCCACGTAGTGGCGGTGCCTCTCATGTTGTGGAACCCTGAATTGATCGACAATTTGACAGAGGAATCTATTAAGGCGGAATTATCTCATGAAAATCGTCCTCTCTCCTAGTAAGACAAAAACGATTACTGATGTTGCTAGCAACGCTGAGGCCGTACATCATGCAGCCCGAGACGGCCAATTTCAGCCGAACATCACGAAAGAAATTGTAACACATGTACAATCTCTCGATGTAGCAGCTCTTGGAAAAGCATTAAAACTTAAGGATGATAAGGCACAGGATCTCTTTGATTTTTATCAGTCCTTTG
Source organism: uncultured Veillonella sp. (assembly GCA_934216375.1). Lineage (GTDB taxonomy): Bacteria > Bacillota > Negativicutes > Veillonellales > Veillonellaceae > Veillonella. The sequence goes on along the minus strand of CAKQBP010000113.1, from coordinate 346 downwards.
AGGCTCATCCCGTAGGTCGTGCCTGTGAAAGTTACGATGGCATTGCTTTCAAATATTTGGACTGGTCGAATTTATCTGACGAAGCCAAGACCTTTGGTGAAAGCCACCTCGTTGTGCTGTCTGCGTTGTACGGTGTCGTTGAGCCTACTATGGGTGTACGCAACTATCGACTCGATATGGTCGATAAGGTGGGCATTAATCTATACGATACATGGCGTGAAGCGGTGGATGCATACTTTCACAAGGAAGATTGGATCCTAAACCTAGCCTCTAAAGAATATGCAAAAATGGTGAACCATCCAAAGGTGGTAACCGTTGAATTTTGGGAATTACGGGGCGATACGTT
>CAKQBP010000112.1 GCA_934216375.1 uncultured Veillonella sp. | reverse complement strand
TGTCAATTCTCGTAGTTAATCCGTACTCTTCTGTTAATTCTTTGTTGAGCTGATCCATAGCAGGCAATGCTGTTGTTTTCATAAAGGAAATAACATCTTCCGACTGCGTTTGGTTGAGTATCTTGGCAAGACCTTGTTTCCAGTTCTTGCTGTCCCAGTAGATGGATGTGGTTGAAAGTTTTGTGTTAAAGTATTGCGTATCTGTTAATAATCCTTGCCATAAGCTGTAGCACATGATAACCATCAAGGCTGCAAATGGTAAGGCGAGAATGAGCGTTACCGATTGTAGTACATTAAGCCCACCGATGCTGAGCAAACTGATGGCAAGAAAGGACATTACAGAGCCCCACATCAAGCATTGCCACTTTGGAGATGAAGTGGATTTATCATAGGCCGCAATATTATTTAACACATAAATACCTGAATCGGCAGATGTAATAAAAAATAATGCTAATACGATAATCGATAGAAGACTAGTTAAACCGGATGATGGTAAATATTCAAGGAATGCAAAGAGTAGTTGTTCTGGTTTATCGGTTAATGCACCGAGTGCACCGTTTGCTACTGTTTCATCGATATAAATTGCAGTGTTACCAAAGATAGTAAACCAAACGATAGTAAATACAGTTGGAATAATGAGTACCCCAAAGATGAATTCTCGAATTGTGCGACCTCTTGAGATTCGTGCGATGAACATGCCCACAAATGGCGCCCAAGATAACCACCAAGCCCAGAATAGTATGGTCCAGCTGAAGAACCATGGTCGGGTTTCTGGTGTATAGATAGATGTATAGAAGCTTTGTCCTAAAATATGTGATAAATAGTATCCAAAGTTTTCTACCGTTGAATTTAATAGGAGCAATGTAGGACCTGTACAAAGTACAAAGAGCATTAAGACTAATGCAACCGATATATTGATTTCACTGAGCAGCTTAACGCCTTTATCAATACCTGTAACAGCAGATAAAACGGCAATGGACATAATGACGATGATGATGACCGTTTGTGCGGGAAAGTCGTTAGCGGAAATGACGTCAATATATAGAAAGCCCGCACCTAGTTGGGCGGCACCAAATCCTAAGGTGGTCACAATACCTAATAAAGTTACACAAAGTGCGATGATATCGATAATGTGCCCTCGTGGGCCATTGATCTTATCCTTCCACAGCGGATAGAAACATGAACGTAGTGATAATGGCAATTTATAGCGAAAACCGAAATACGCTAATGCTAAAGCCATAATGCCGTATACCGTCCATGCATTGATGCCCCAGTGAAAGATGGAGCGGAATAACGCTTCCTTGGCGTTAGGTGCACCATCGACTAAGCCTACAGCAGAGTGATAATGTGAGAGCGGCTCAGCAGTTCCGAAGAACATGAGACCTACACCGGTACCCGCCGCAAATAACATGGCGAGCCATGCGGTATAAGAGAATTCCGCTTCTTCATCATCGCTACCCAGTTTGATGTCACCAAGCGAACTAAGTGCAAGAAAGATATTGAAGATAAAGAAGAGACTTATGGATAAAACATAAAACCAGCTGAAATCTTCAAATATAATATCACGAACCCCTTGGAGAATCGTTTGAGATATTTGCGGAATCAGAAGGGCACATAAGCTCAGTCCTAAGACGATAGACAAGCTACCTATAATTACAGGGGGATTAAAATTTGAATAACGTTTGATGAGTTTAATCATATAATCTCCTTTCTTTAGTAACTTATAAATACAAATATTTGTTCTGTATTAATTTATATCATAATAAAATGGTGTTTATATTAATTTTGCATAATTGGTAAAAGAAAAAATAATAGCAAATGTATAGAATGATTATTTATACATAAAAATAATGATATATGAATAAAAAAACGCTCTTCATTTATAATTCAAGATTGCGTGAAACACACGGATGAGTGTACATATAAAATGCAGATGTAGAGCGGTGTATGACATTGGAAATTGTTTGACACGGCCTGCTGTAATTGATATACTTACATAGTGCTTTAGGCGAGGTATGCCTAATGGGCATAATTTCGTAAGGAGAGTTAGTACAATGGACATTGCCCATCTGAAGTCGGTGAACAAAACAATCGGTGCCAAGCAAACGTTGAAACAAATTGCTAAAGGTGCTGTGAAGTACGTGTTCCTCGGTTGTGATAGTGATGAACGTGTGGTACAGCCTTTACGGATTGCTTGTGAAGAACAGGGGATACCTGTGAATGACGAGCACACCATGGATGATCTCGGACGTGCGTGTCGCATCAAGGTGCGGGCCACAGCTGTAGGCATCCTACGTTAATCTCGGTAATATCCGATGTAACATTTTGTTATGACGGATCAATTATAAATCTCAAATTTGGAAAGGAGGTGCCCAAATGCCAACAATTAATCAGCTAGTACGCAAAGGCCGCATGAGCTTGACTAAAAAATCTACAGCTCCAGCGCTTCAAGAATCTCCACAAAAACGTGGTGTATGTACTCGTGTGTACACAGCTACTCCAAAGAAACCAAACTCCGCGCTTCGTAAAGTTGCCCGTGTACGTTTGACAAACGCTATTGAAGTAACTGCTTACATCCCAGGCATTGGTCACAATTTACAAGAACACAGTGTTGTACTTATCAGAGGCGGTCGTGTAAAAGACCTTCCGGGTGTGCGTTATCACATCGTTCGTGGTGCATTGGATACAGCTGGCGTACAAAATCGTATGCAAAGTCGTTCCAAATACGGCGCGAAAAAAGCTAAAAAATAATTTTAGCCATTAAACGAAATTAACACACATCATTATAAAGGAGGAATTGAACATGCCAAGAAAAGGCCCTGTTCCGAAACGTGATGTACTTCCAGATCCGGTGTACAACAGCAAATTAGTAACACGTTTCATTAACAAAGTTATGTACGATGGTAAAAAAGGCATTGCTGAAACTATCGTATATGATGCATTCGAAATTATTCGTTCCAAAATGGGTCAAGACCCAATGGAAGTTTTTGATCAAGCATTGAAAAATGTTATGCCTGTACTTGAAGTGCGTGCTCGCCGTATCGGTGGTGCGAACTATCAAGTGCCAGTTGAAGTTCGTGCTGATCGCCGTCAAACCCTCGGTATTCGTTGGGTTGTAAATTATGCTCGTCTTCGTGGTGAACGCACTATGAAAGAACGTTTGGCAGGCGAATTGATGGACGCTTTCAACAATGCAGGCGCTGCAATCAAGAAAAAAGAAGATACTCATAAAATGGCAGAAGCTAATAAAGCATTTGCTCATTATCGTTGGTAATAAGAGGTGACAACTGTGGCAAGAGAGTTTTCCTTAGCAAAAACTCGTAATATCGGTATCATGGCTCACATCGATGCTGGTAAAACAACAACTACAGAACGTATCCTCTACTATACAGGTATCGTTCACAAGATCGGCGAAGTACATGAAGGCGCTGCTACGATGGACTGGATGGAGCAAGAGCAAGAACGTGGTATCACAATCACTTCTGCTGCAACAACTTGTCAATGGAAAGAACATCGTATCAACATCATCGATACTCCTGGTCACGTTGACTTTACTGTAGAAGTAGAACGTTCTCTACGTGTACTTGACGGTTCTGTTGCGGTGTTCAGTGCTAAAGGTGGCGTTGAACCTCAATCCGAAACAGTATGGCGTCAGGCTTCTAACTACGGCGTACCTCGTATCGCTTATGTAAATAAGATGGATACTGTAGGTGCTGACTTCTTCAACGTAGTTGACATGATGAAAGCTCGTTTGGGTGCAAATTCCGTAGCTATTCAAGTACCAATCGGTGCTGAAGATACTTTTGAAGGCATCATTGACTTGATGACTATGAAAGCGGAAATTTATAAATCCGATGACGGTAAAGAATATGAAATCACTGATATCCCTGCTGAATATCAAGAAGTAGCAGAAGCTCGTCGCGAAATGATGATCGATGCTATCGCTGAAACAGATGATGATATCATGATGAAATATTTGGAAGGCGAAGAAATTTCTGTGGAAGAATTGAAAGCGGCATTGCGTAAAGCTGTTATTGCTAACCAATTATTCCCAGTTCTTTGTGGTTCTTCCTATAAAAATAAAGGTGTTCAAATGTTATTGGACGCTGTTATCGATTACATGCCAGCTCCAATCGACATCCCACCTATTAAAGGTGTTGTTCCTGGTACTGAAGAAGAAACAACTCGTCCTTCTTCCGATGAAGAGCCATTCTCCGCATTGGCATTCAAAATCATGGCTGACCCTTATGTTGGTAAATTAGCGTTCTTCCGTGTGTACTCCGGTACATTGGAATCCGGTTCTTACGTTTTCAACTCCACTAAAGGTAAAAAAGAACGTATCGGCCGTATTCTTCAAATGCACGCTAACTCCCGTAAAGAAATCGAACGCGTATATTCTGGTGACATCGCTGCGGCGGTTGGCTTAAAGGATACTACTACAGGGGACACATTGTGTGATGAAAAATCTCCTGTAATCCTTGAGTCCATGGAATTCCCTGAACCAGTTATTTCCGTTGCTGTTGAACCTAAAACAAAAGCTGACCAAGAAAAAATGGGTACAGCTCTTGCTCGTTTGGCAGAAGAAGATCCTACTTTCAAAGTTCGTACTGATGAAGAAACAGGTCAAACTATTATTTCCGGTATGGGCGAACTTCACTTGGATATCATCGTTGACCGTATGAACCGTGAATTTAAAGTGGATTGTAACGTAGGTAAGCCTCAAGTAGCATATCGCGAAACTATCCGTAAAGCTGTTAAGGCTGAAGGTAAATTCGTGCGTCAATCTGGTGGTCGTGGTCAATATGGTCACTGCTGGTTGGAATTGATTCCTCAAGAACCAGGTGCTGGCTTCGAGTTTGAAAACAAGGTTGTAGGTGGCGCGATTCCTCGTGAATACATCGGACCTGTTGAAAGCGGCGTTAAAGAAGCTATGGAATCCGGTGTTATTGCTGGATACCCTATGGTTGATGTTAAAGTTATCGTATTTGACGGCTCTTATCATGACGTTGACTCCAACGAAATGGCCTTCAAAATTGCTGGTTCTATGGGCTTCAAAGAAGGTGCTCGCAAAGCAGACCCTGCATTGCTTGAACCATACATGGCTGTAGAAGTAGACGTTCCTGAAGAATATATGGGCGACGTTATCGGTGACTTGAACTCCCGTCGTGGTCGCATGGACGGTATGGAAGCTCGTAATGGTTCCCAACATATCAAAGCATATGTTCCAT
>CAKQBP010000111.1 GCA_934216375.1 uncultured Veillonella sp. | reverse complement strand
ACCTTGGATGATTCAAATCCTTATCGGCAAAGGTCCCGATGTAACTAACAATAAGGAATTTGAACGTAAATTATATATCATCCGTAAACTGGCGGAAAAACGCATCATTCCATTAAGCAAGGAATTATCTAGCGATTTTTATATCGCATCTTTGTCTTCTAAAACAATCGTATATAAAGGTATGTTAACACCTGGTCAATTGCGAGACTTCTACCTTGATTTGAGCGACCTTGACTTTACATCTGCGTTGGCAATGGTGCACTCTCGTTTCAGTACGAATACATTTCCAAGCTGGGCTAGGGCACATCCTAACCGTTTCTTAGTTCATAATGGTGAAATCAACACCATCCGCGGCAATGTAAACTGGATCAACGCTCGTGAAGGTAAAGCGGAATCTCCATTGTTCCCAGATATCAAAAAGGTATTCCCTGTAGTAGATGATAGCGGATCTGACTCTGCTATGTTTGATAACACATTAGAATTCTTGCATATGACAGGCCGCTCCTTGCCTCATGCGATTATGATGATGATTCCTGAGCCTTGGGAACGCAATAATCTCATGAGCCAAGAAAAACATGATTTTTATGAGTTCAATAGCTTTATGATGGAACCTTGGGATGGCCCTGCGGCTATGGGCTTTACCGATGGTACAGTTATCGGCGGTGTCCTTGACCGCAACGGTTTGCGTCCTGCTCGTTACTATGTGACAACAGATGATCGCGTTATCATGGCCTCCGAGGTTGGCGTTGTAAACGAAAATGCTGAAAACATCCGCGCTAAAGGCCGTTTGGAACCAGGTAAAATGCTACTCATTGATACAGCGGAGCAACGTATCATCTCTGATGAAGAAATCAAACATCGCGTCGCTACTGAATTACCATACAATGAATGGGTAAAGGAACACGTTATTCATTTGTCTGAAATTACGCAAGCCGATGAAAGTACAATTCCAACAGTAGATGATTTATTCAAAGAACAACAAGCTTTTGGTTATACCCAAGAAGACCTTGTGCGCATGATCGTGCCTATGGCAAAAGATGGGAAAGATCCTGTTGGTGCCATGGGGGCCGACGCGCCTTTAGCTATCTTGTCAGATAAACCACAATTGTTATATAGCTACTTCAAGCAAATGTTTGCGCAAGTAACGAATCCTCCAATTGATTCTATTCGTGAAGAAATGGTTACATCTACACGGGTTATGCTTGGTAACTCTGGTAATTTAACAGAACCTAACAAAGCTGGTACCTATGCATTGTCCATGCGTACCCCAATTCTTACAAACCAAGAATTGGCATCCATTAAAGCTCTTGATTGCCGTCGCATGAAATCTGTAACCTTGCCAATCCTATTTGATCCAACTAAGGGTGCCGAAGGCTTGCGCGATGCATTAGATGAATTGTGTGCTAAGGCAGAAGAAGCAGCTCGTACAGATCAAAATGTATTGATTTTATCTGATCGTGGTGTCGATGAACATCATGCGCCAATTCCAGCGTTGTTGGCTGTAGCAGCCGTTCACAATCACTTGATTAGCAAAGTATTGCGTACAGAAATTGGTCTCATCCTTGAATCTGGTGAACCTCGTGAAGTACATCACTTCTGTACATTAATCGGTTATGGTGTAACAGCTATCAACCCATACTTGGCGCTTGAAACTGTACGCGATTTGCAAGCTCGGAAACGCCTTGGCGATATTACACCAGAACAGGCAGAAAAGAACTACATCAAGGCCGCTGTGGGTGGCATCATGAAAGTTATGTCCAAAATGGGTATTTCCACAGTTCGTTCCTACCACGGTGCACAAATCTTTGAAGCGTTGGGCTTGAATACTAACTTCATTAATAAGTTCTTCGTAAATACACCAACACGTATTGGCGGTATTGGTCTTGGTGGGGTAGCACATGAAGCATTAGCTCGTTTTGAACGTGCTTTCAAATCCGATGAAACAGTACTCGAACCAGGCGGTTGGTATGGTCCTGTAAAAGATGGGGAAGAGCATCTATTCAATCCTAAGACAATCGAGCTTTTACAAGAATCTCTTATCAACGGCGACTACGCAAAATATAAAGAATACTCCAAAGCGATTCGCAATGATTACCACGTTACATTGCGTTCCTTGATGGAATTAAACTACCCTCTAGGCGGCGGTATTCCTATCGAAGAGGTTGAGCCGGAAGAGTCTATTGTAAAACGTTTTAAAGCTGGTGCTATGAGTTACGGTGCCATCAGTAAAGAAGCGCATGAAGCGATTGCTATCGCTATGAATCGTTTAGGCTCTACATCTAACTCTGGTGAAGGTGGCGAAGACGTAGCTCGTTTCAAACCATTGCCAAACGGCGACAGCATGAACTCCGAAGTAAAACAGATTGCATCTGGTCGTTTTGGGGTAACAGCGAATTATTTGATTAATGCAAAAGAATTGCAAATTAAATGTGCTCAAGGCGCTAAGCCAGGTGAAGGTGGCCAATTACCAGGTAAAAAGGTGTACCCTGAAATCGCGAAAGCTCGTCACTCCACTCCTGGTGTTGAACTTGTATCTCCACCACCGCATCATGATATTTACTCCATCGAAGACTTGGCTGAGTTGATTTACGATTTGAAATGTGTCAACAAAGATGCGCGTATTTCCGTTAAATTGACATCTGAAGCAGGCGTTGGCACGATTGCTGCTGGTGTTGCGAAAGCGAAAGCGGATAATATCTTGATTTCCGGATACGATGGTGGTACTGGTGCAGCAGGTCGTACATCTGTTAAACACGCTGGTGTACCTTGGGAATTAGGTTTGTCTGAAACCCATCAAACCTTGATGCTCAATAGATTGCGTGACCGTGTTCAATTAGAAGTAGACTCTAAATTGATGACAGGATTCGATGTGGCTGTAGCAGCTATGCTCGGTGCTGAGCTATTTGGCTTTGGCACATTACCACTCGTAGCGGTAGGTTGTAAAATGGCTCGTGTATGTAATCTCAACACATGTCCTTACGGCGTAGCCACACAAGATGAAAAATTGCGTGCTCGCTTCACAGGTAAACCTGAATATGTTGAAAACTTGATGCTCTTTATCGCTCGTGAGTTGCGTGAAATCATGGCTCGTCTAGGTATTCGCTCCGTAGCAGAACTCGTTGGTCGTATCGATCTTGTGCGTCAAAAATCTCAAGACGATAACTTCAAATTGTCTCGGGTTGATCTTAAACGCATATTGTTCCGTCCGTACATCGATGCCGCTGTAGGGCATATGCACATGGTTGACCAAAATCACGAGTTGGAACGCACCTTGGATATGTCCAAGCTCTTGCGTATGTGCCGTCCTGCTATTGAGGATCAAAAACCGATTCGCGCTAAATTGGCTATCACTAACATCAACCGTGTTGTAGGTACCTTGGTTGGTTCTGAGGTGACTCGTCGTTATGGTGAAAGCGGCTTGCCAGACAATACGATCAAGTTGAATTTCGAAGGCTCTGCAGGCCAATCCTTCGGTGCTTTCATCCCTAAAGGCATGACCTTAGAACTCGAAGGCGATGCCAACGATTACCTCGGTAAAGGTTTATCCGGTGGTACAATTACTGTGTATCCGCCGAAAGCGTCTATCTTTGAGGCTGACGAAAACATCCTTATCGGTAATGTTGCCTTCTACGGTGCAACCTCTGGTACATCTTATATCAATGGTGTAGCTGGTGAACGTTTTGCCGTTCGTAACAGTGGCATCACTGCCGTTGTGGAAGGCGTCGGCGACCATGGCTGTGAATACATGACTGGTGGCGAAGTGCTCGTACTCGGTAAAATCGGCCGTAACTTCGGAGCAGGTATGTCCGGTGGCTATGCGTACATCCTCGATTGCGATGAACGCTATGTAAATACAGGTCTCGTAGAACTACGTCCTGCCAATAATGATGACCTTAAACGCATTAAAGAACTGGTAGAACAACATGTATTGCACACTAACTCCGCTAAAGGCCGTCACATCCTTGAAAACTGGAATAACTTTGTAAACAGATTTACAAAAGTTGTACCTGTAGCATACGAAGAAATGCAAGCTACTATTGAACGTTTCAAAGAACAAGGCTTGTCCTTAGAAGAAGCGCAATTGGCTGCATTTAAAGAAAAATATGCATAATATATTTCTCCTTAGTTAATTTTTGTTATATAAGAATACAGTGAAAAGCCTCTATATCTTTGACTATAGAGGCTTTTTCATGTATAATATTTATATTGCAATATTGGATCATGGCAGTTCTCGGGCCTGTGCAATGGGGGCCTGTGAATCGTGTCAGGACTGAGAGGTAGCAGCACTAAGCGGTAACCTTCATGTGCCACGGGGAACCCGGGGGCTGTCGTGATCGAATATTGCAAGGCGGCCTAAAGGCCGCTTTTTTTATGTCTAATTTAGGAATGTATGATACTTTATTCTGTACTATACGATGTTTTATTGTGAACTATATGATGGGATTTTGACTAGTAAATATCTACAAAGTTTATAAATAAACAGGTCAATTTGGAAATGTGGAGAGAACTATATTAAAGAAGTCAGATTTTCCTGAATATGGTATAATAAAGTATTGTAAGTTTCGGAAAAAGGGGGTGTTCCAATGGCATATATTGCGCTATATCGTAAGTATCGACCGCAGACATTTACCGATGTAGTCGGTCAGCATCAGGTGTCTGATACATTGATGCGCGCTATCCGCGAGGATAAGGTAGCTCATGCCTATTTATTTGCTGGTCCACGGGGGACTGGTAAGACGAGTATGGCGAAGATTTTTGCGCGCGCTATCAACTGCGAGCATGGTCCAACGGATCACCCTTGTAACGAGTGTAGTGCTTGTAAATCGATTTTGAGTGGACAGTCCATGGATGTCCTTGAAATCGACGCCGCATCCAATCGCGGTATCGATGAGGTGCGTGCTCTCCGTGAAAGCGTCAAATTTATGCCTGTTGAGGGGCGTAAAAAGGTTTTCATCATAGACGAAGCCCATATGCTTACCACAGAGGCATGGAACGCGCTTTTAAAAACCATAGAAGAGCCACCTGCTCACGTTATGTTTATCTTCGCTACTACAGAAATTGAAAAATTGCCTGTTACTATCGTGTCTCGTTGTCAACGTTATACCTTTAGACGCATTACCTCTGATGACATAGCCCAACGTCTATCTTACGTAGCAGAAAAAGAGGGCTTTGGCCTTGATTCTGCGGCGGCTCAGCTTATCGCTGTTCATGCAGATGGTGGTTTGCGTGATGCCTTGAGTATTCTAGACCAATG
>CAKQBP010000110.1 GCA_934216375.1 uncultured Veillonella sp. | reverse complement strand
CCTTGTCCAAATAATTCAGTATTAGATTCATGCTTGGTGCCACTCATACCATCAGCAACAACTGCAGACAATCAGGATTCAATAGCGCCTAACATGGCAATTGTAAAAGACGGCCCAATTCAAGATAAGATTTTATCAAAGCTCAATTTTGGTACAGAAAATTCTGGCAAACCTTGAGGTATGCCACCAAATGCACTACCTATGGTTAAAACCGTAGGAAATTGGTAGATAGCTTGAATAACCGTAGCAACAACCATAGCTACAATAGGAGCTGGAACTTTATTGATATATGGGATTTTAGGTAAAACTAACAGTAGACTTAAGCTTAAGAGCGCAATACCCAATGTAGGTAAGTCAGAGTATGGTAAGGACTGAATCATAGCCCATAATTTTTCATGGAAATGAGCCATATACGGCAACTGCGGAAAACCAAAGAAATATGGCCATTGCCCCACCCAAATCGTAACACCAATACCTGCAGTAAAGCCCATGATAACAGGTGTTGGTATAAACCGAATCACCGTTCCTAACTTTGCAACGCTCATTAAAACGAGAATAATCCCTGCCATCATTGTCGCAATTTGTAAACCTTCAAAGCCATAATTGACAACAATACTACTTAATAAAACGATAAATGCCCCTGTAGGTCCCGCAATCTGAACGGGAGATCCACCAAATAAGGACACAAAAATCCCTGCAATGATTGCCGTATATATACCTGCCTGAGGTGTAACTCCACTAGCTATAGCAAAGGCCATCGCTAAAGGCAGTGCCACAACCCCTACGACTAATCCAGCAATAATATTATTACTCCATTGTCCTTTCCCTAAGGAGCCCGCTAAATACGCTTTTTGTATAGCAAACATATAACAAAAACACACCCTTCTTAAAACAACACACACTAAAATTAATTTATGTTAGCTTTGTTTGTTTGCTACTAATTCAATAACCTCTTTAAGAATATGTCGAGCAAGGTCGGATTTTTTCATATTAGGCATTTTTTTAGGCTCTTTATCAGGATATAAGAAATAGCCTTCATTTGTATCTACATTAAAACCTGCATTAGATTTGCTTACATCATTTGCCACAAGCATATCTAAATTTTTTCTAGCCACTTTATCTTGACCATACTTGATTACATGTTCTGTTTCTGCCGCAAAACCAACAAGAATTTGATGACTTTTTTTAGTGCCCAACCCTTGTAGAATATCTGGATTTTTTACAAGTTCTATGGTCATAGACTCCATTTTTTTTATTTTTTGCTCTGCTTTATGAAGGACTCTAAAGTCAGAAACAGCGGCGGCCATAATAACTACATTGACATCATTGTAACGAGCTTCAACAGCCTCCTGCATGGATAATGCAGAATCTACAGAAACAAAGTCTACGCCACTTGGTACAGGTAAAGATGTGGGAGCGCTTACTAAAATCACCTGAGCCCCCATGCGTGCAGCTTGATCTGCAATAGCATATCCCATCTTACCACTAGAGCGATTTCCGATATACCGAACAGGATCGATATTCTCCTGTGTTCCACCAGCTGTAACGAGTATAGTAGTACCTTCAAGCTCATTGGTACTGAACATTTTAGATTCTAGCCACTCCACAATTGCTTCTGGTTCCGGTAAACGCCCTACACCAGTAATGCCACAGGCTAACCAACCTTCTGCAGGGTCCATAATATGGTAGCCCAAGGAACGTAATCCTTCTAAATTGCGTTGTGTAATAGGATTATTATACATTTCTGTATTCATAGCAGGACAAAGATACTTAGGTGCTGTAGTGGCCATAATAGTTGTAGTTAACATATCATCAGCAATGCCTGCATAAATTTTTCCGATCACATTTGCTGTTGCAGGCACAACTACATATGCATCTGCCCAGGTGGCCAGTGCAATATGTTCTACATCCCACTGATGGACTTGTTCAAACATGTCTAGAGCTACAGGATGTCCACTGATTTCGCCAAACGTTAAAGGTGACGCAATATGAGTTGCATTTTGTGTCATTACAACCTTTACTTCAGCCCCTTTTTTACGAAGTCTGCTTACCACTTCAATTGCCTTATACGCTGCAATACCTGCAGATACTGCGACAATGATATGTTTTCCGCGCATGTTCTTCTCCTTTTAAAAATTCCTTGTATCAATGATACAAGGAATTGATTTTTTATTTAATGCCTTCTTTAGTGCGTTTATATGTCACTTCACCTTCAGCAATTTCATAAAATGCCAAAGATACAGGCTTGTCAGTCGCATGTGTAGATTCTGCTAAGCAAGGTTCTCCATCTGTTAATTCGCGAGCGCGTTTAGCCGCTAAAGTCACCAATGTATATTTGCTATCTACTTGACTTTCCAATTTTTTCAATGGAGGTTTTACCATCATACTATCACTTCTCCTTAGACTCTTGATATTGTTTATAAATATATTGAATTTGCTCTTTATTACGACTAATCTTACAAGATTCAGCTCGCAAGATAGAAGCAACCTTTTCAGAAGCCTCTGCTAAATCATCATTTACGACGATATAGTCATAGCGATGAGCTAAGGCCAATTCTGAACAAGCCAATGACAATCGTTTATCAATGACTTCTTTAGCATCTGTGCCACGGTTATGTAAACGCTCAGATAACTCAGATAATGACGGCGGTACAATGTAAATAAATACGGCATCACTAAAACGTTCCTTAACCTGCATAGCGCCTTGAATATCAATTTCTAATAGTACACTTTTTCCATCATCTAATAAATCCATTACATGTTGTTTTGGAGTACCATAGTAATTATCATATACCTTAGCATACTCTAAGAATGCGTCTTCACTAAGTAAAGACTCAAATTCCTCTTTAGAGCGGAAGAAATAGTTAATTCCTTCCTTTTCACCCACACGTGGAGCACGGGTTGTCATAGAAACAGAATAAACTAAATTAGGCATTTCTTTGCGAATATTCGCACAAATCGTACCTTTACCTGCGCCAGATGGCCCGGATATAACGATTAATAATCCTCTGTCTGACATATGCACTCCTATGATTCCACTGTATCTACATCCACATCATGTTGCACAAGTCGATGTGCTACGGTTTCAGGTTGAATTGCAGATAATACAATTTGACCACTATCCATAACTAATACAGCACGTGTCTTACGACCATATGTGGCATCAATGAGCAATCCCTTGTCTCTAGCATCTTGAACCATCCGCTTTATAGGGGCGGATTCAGGACTAATAATAGCCATAACACGGTTAGCAGATACCATATTACCAAAGCCTATATTCAGTAATTGAATACTCATTCATAGACCTCCTATTACTCTACATTCTGTACTTGTTCTCTAATTTTCTCTAACTCACATTTAAGTTGAACCACAAACTCAGTAACAATCGAATCCATTGCTTTGGAGCCGATTGTATTTACCTCACGATTCATTTCTTGCAAAATAAAATCAACCTTACGACCGATTGAATTTGTATCTGCAAGTGTATTTTTTAATTGTACCACATGAGAGGTAAATCGGACAATCTCTTCCGTAATATCCGTCTTATCAGCTAATAGAGCAATTTCTTGTATAAAACGATCTTCACTAATACTCGCTTCTAAAGAAATTAAATATTCCTGAATCTTAGTTTTTATATGCTCCCGATATGCTTCTACAGCACCAGATTTATTAGTGTCAATTTTAGTAATGATCTTTTCAAGTGTATCGATACGATCTAATAAATCCTGCTTGATATGTTGACCTTCCGCAGTTCGCATTGCTATTAAAGAATCTAATGCTTGAGTAGTTGCTTCTTTTACAATATCTGAAAGTACCTCTTCAGCAATTGGTGTATCTTGTTGTTGAATCCATTCGTTAGAAATCGAATTCACAGCTTGTAATGGTACTTTTTTGGGGTCATCATAGAACTCCTCTTGTACCAATAACTCTTGTATTTGTTTTCTCAATACACTATTAATGGTGAAAGTTTTAGGTCGCTCTCCTGCATCTTGAATAGAAACAGATACCTCAACCTTACCACGAGTAATACGATCTTGTATCATTCTACGAATAATACTTTCAAAAGGATTCATTTGTTTTGGACTACGAATAAATAAATCCAAGAAGCGTGCATTTACGGACTTAATTTCTACAGTACAGGTAATGCCATCTTTGGTTGCTGTGCCCGAACCAAAACCGGTCATACTTTTCATAAGTCATCCTCCTTAGTAGTTTTTATTATTGTACCACGAATTACACAATCCGTGTTTAAATACTAAGAATTATATGTACACTATGGTATACTAAACTATACTTCTAAATATATTTGAAAGGAGTACTATGAATTTAGACGGACTTACCATGTCTGTACTCGCTAAAGAAATAAACGAGCGATTACAAACAGGTCAAATACAAAAACTATATCAAATAGATAAAACTACATTATTATTTAAAATACGAGCACTCAACGAAGACCAAAACTTGATCATTACCGTAGGTGCTACACCAGCAATGTATCTTAGTCAACCACTGCAAGATTTACCAAAAGAACCAAGCTCACTTTGTATGTTCTTACGAAAGCATATTGAAGGTAGCCGCATTGTAAAGGTGGAACAAATCAATGGCGACCGAATCATGTGCATCCAAACGGATAAATTGGAAATGGATGGTTCCATTACGAGTACCTACATTTATGTTGAATTAATGGGCAAATATTCCAACTGTATTTTTGTACAAGACGATGTTATTTTAGAATCTTTAATTCACGTCTCTCCACTTATGAACCGTGAACGTTCTATTAGTCCTAAATTGCGATATGAACTACCGCCAAATGCTAATCGCGTAAGCTTAATGGACTTTGATTATAATGAAATCAAAAATCTACTCACCTCTTTTGGTAATGGTTCCGTACAGCAATCTATTCGATCTATCTTTAACGGCTTTGGCAAGCCTTTATTGGATGAAGTTTTATATATTTCCAAGCTGAATGGTGAAAAAATCATAACTGATTTAGATACTTCCCAATTAGATATGTTTACTAAATCTTTATATCACCTCAAAGAAAAGCTTGAAAATAGCAATGGTTTGTTTACTTTAATCAACGATAACAATAAAAAGGCTTACGCAAGCATTTTATTACATAACTATAAGGTATTAAAAGAATACAACACTATTTCTGAAGCCTTAGAAGAATCCATTCATAACACAAAAGCAATTCATACAGCTGATAAAGAGTTAGAAAAAATCTTAACAGCAGCCATCAAAAAGGAAGAAGGTCGCCA
>CAKQBP010000109.1 GCA_934216375.1 uncultured Veillonella sp. | reverse complement strand
CACCGTCACCAGCCTTAACAAAGACGCGCGCTCTATCTATAAACATAATTTAACTCCTATGCATTATTGCTGTAATAGCTCTAATGCTTTTTTAATTTGAATATCATCTAATGTACTAGATGGATGTACACCTTTTGGTAAATCGATTTCTACATCAGGTTTAATACCTGTTCCATCAATAACACGATCACTTGGCGTGTGGTACTTAGCAATAGTTACTTTAATTCCTTCATCATCTAAACTAGGGAAAATAGTTTGAACGGTACCTTTACCATATGTATTAGTACCTACGATAGTGCCTAATTTACGATCTTGAACAGCCCCTGCTATGATTTCTGATGCACTAGCAGAGCCCTTATTAACTAAAACAACCAATGGCATAGCTACATCAGGTCCATCTGACTTATAAGTATCCTTTTTACCTGATCGATTTTGTACTGTTACGAGTGTACCTGGAGGCATAATATAGTTAGATATCTTTTCAGTAGTAGATAATAAACCGCCTGGATTATCTCGTAGGTCCAAGACAAGAGCCTTCATACCTTGAGATTGAAGCTCTTTATATTGAGTAGCAAAATCTTCTGCGGTATTTTCTGCAAACTGACTAATACGAATATACCCAACTGTGCTAGTTAGCATTTTACTTTTAACAGTAGGCAAAACAATGGATTCACGAGTGATATCAAAATGCAACTTTTCACCATTACGCTCAATATCAAGAGCTACAGTAGTACCTGCTTCGCCACGAATACGAGAAGATGCTTCCTCTACCGGAATTTCAGTAGTAGCTTGTCCATCGATAGCAATAATGTGGTCTCCAGGTTTAATTCCAGCTTTGAAAGCTGGTTGGTCTTCCATAACGCTAACAGCATATAGACCTTTATCATCAGTACCAAGGACCATACCGACACCAGCATATGTTGCAGATGTTTGCATTTTCATGGACTTATATTCTTCTGCATTTAAATAAACACTATGCGGTTCTCCCAAAGAGTCAATTAACCCCTTTAGCATACCATCATAAAGGGTAGTTTTAGCCATAGGTGTCATAAAAACTTGACTCGCAGTATAATAGGCTATAAATAATCTTGGCAGACCCCAGAATGAACCGGAAAGGTACCAAAATGTAAGCCACATAATAACGATGCCAGAGCCTATATATTTCAATAGACTCCATAACACCGTACGTGTATCAAATTTCATATTATAAATATCCCATAGGATCCACAGGATCCCCACTTATACGAACTTCAAAATGTACATGTGGCCCTGTACTATTGCCTGTGCTACCAGCATAGGCAATAACTTGACCCTTACCCACATCTTGCCCTTCAGAGACAGCAAGTTCAGAATTATGTCCATAAAGAGTAGACATGCCATTACCATGATCGATAACTACGGCATATCCATAGCCACCCATCCAACCCGACCAAGCAACAGTACCACCATCTGCAGCATGAACAGGTGTACCTTCATCAACACCAATATCAATGCCAGAATGATAAATTGTAGTGCCCCAAATCGGATGTGTACGATAGCCATATGGAGAAGTAATCTCGCCACTTACAGGCCACCCAAGTTGACCAGACCCTTGTACCCAAGAATAACCAGATGAAGACTGTTGAGCCGCAGCAGCAGCACGAGCAGCGGCACGCTCTGCTTGGCGAGCTTTTAATAGAGAAGTAATTTGAGCGGAAGAAGCATTAAGTTCTTCTATCGCTTGCATTGCGATAGCACGATCATTTTGCGCTTTTTGAAGAACTACTTCACGTTCTTTCTTCTTCTGCTCTATTTCAGCTTGTTTTGCAGCAGCTGCTTTTTCAAGCTCAACTAATTTTGCCCGAGACTGTTCTAGTGCTTGCTTTCTAGCCTCTATTTCAGCACGTTCTTTTTTGATTTCCTCAATTAATTTAATATCAGAATCAATAATTCGTTTTAAAATTTCTAAACGATTAGCAAAGTCTGTAAAATCTTTAGATCCAATAACTACATCTAAGTAACTTAAACGACCGTTAATATAAATATCACGTACACGCTTATAAAATACGGCTTCTCGCCCTTCTAAGCGCTTTTGTGCTTCAGCAAGTAATTTTTCATTCACCGTAATATCATTCTCAACAGCTATACGTTGTTGTTGAATAGAATCCAATTGTTGCTGAGCCTGACGTAATTGTTCTTCGATTTGACGTAACTGTTCGGATACACTGACTATTACAGTTTCAGCATCTGCCTTTTTAGCATTTTGTTGATTAACTTGTTGTTGAATTGAATCAAGTTGATTTGTTAAATCTTCGTCCTCTGCAACGATGTATAATGGTGTTCCCAATACCACTATACCAGTCAAAATTGCCGCTACGAAGCGAGATTTAAATATACTATTATTCATAAACATTACACCTTCATGTATTGTTTCAAAGAAATAGTACTACCAATAGCACCTACTACTATGCCGCCACCTAAGATATAAAGGGCTACATCATAGAAGAATGGGAACATTGGTACTAAAGGGAAGAATGCTAATGATTCAGAAACTTCCATTGTGATGAAATGATAAAATTCACCAACGCAAAGAACGGCAATGATAGCACCAATTAAGCCTAACAACATGCCTTCAATCAAAAATGGCCAACGAATAAATCCATTAGTAGCACCTACATATTTCATGATTGCAATTTCTTTACGACGTGCGAATACAGTCAACCGAATTGTATTTGAAATGATGAATAATGTTGCAGCTGCTAAGAAAGCAATCAATACAATGCCACCAATGCGAATTACTTGCGTAATGCGGAAAAGCTCTTCTACAATATCTTGACCATAATGTGTACTTTCTACACCTTGGAATGTAGTAGCTAATTTTGCAGTCGCTTTTACATCACTAGGATTATCAAAAGTCAACACATACGAGTTAGGTAACGGATTAACATCACCTAAAGCATTTACCAATTGTTGCTGATCACCAAGGCGTTCTTTGAACTCCTTCATAGCTTGTTCTTTATTAACAAATTCTAAATGCTTTAAGTTAGGTATAGCCTTAATTTGCTTTCCTACTGCCATAATTTGATCAGTTGTTAAACCATCCTTTAAGTAAATACTTAACTGTACTTGATTTTCTAGACTGGATGCCATGTTATTCAAATTAATGACACCACAAAGGAATACGCCAAGCATAAATAAGGACAAAGCCACTGTAGAAATGGACGCTAATGTCATAAGTCCATTACGTTTCATAGACTTCAGTGCTTCTTTAAAATAGTACTTTATCGTTCTAAGCTTCATTAATTTCTGCACCTCTCATATTATCACTTTGAACACGGCCATCTTTTAGACGAATAACGCGTTTATTCAAGTACGAAACAAGATCCATATTATGAGTAACCATAATAACGGTAGTGCCAAAATTATTGATATGTTTGAATAACTCTACAATATCCTTACTAGTATCTGGATCGAGGTTACCAGTAGGCTCATCAGCAATTAAAACTGTTGGGCGATTAACAATAGCACGAGCAATCGCAACACGTTGTTGTTCCCCACCAGAAAGATCCTCTGGTAAGTCATTAGCCTTATCAGATAAACCAACTAGGTCTAATACATGACTCACCTTTTCTTTAATGATTTTTGGTTTTTCTTCAATAACTTCAAGAGCAAAAGCAATATTCTCTGCTACCGTTTTATTAGGCAATAAACGGAAGTCTTGGAATACAACGCCAAGCTTTCTCCGCAATTTAGGAATTTTACTGCGCTTTATACGCGTAACATCAAAGTCATCAACAATGACAGTACCACCATCTGGCACTACTTCATGCGTTAATAACTTAAATAAAGTTGATTTCCCTGCACCACTGTGACCACAAACGAGAACAAATTCACCATCGTTAATAGTTAAACACACATCGTCTAATGCAACAGAACCATTATCATAGACTTTACTAACATTCTTAAATTCAATCATGGGATCCCCTTTGATTATTTACGAGCGATTACACGTTTTACTGCTTCTACAATGTCATTTGCAGTTAAGCCATATTTTTTCATCAATTCTTTTGGTGTTCCACTCTCCCCAAATGTATCTTGAACACCAACGAATTCCATAGGTACAGGCTTATTAGCTACTACTACTTCGGATACTGCAGAACCAAGACCGCCAATAATATTATGTTCTTCGGCTGTAACAATAGCACCAGTTTCAGTAGCCGCTTTTACAATTGCTTCAGCATCAATAGGTTTAATAGATGCCATATTAATAACGCGAGCAGATACATTAGCTTCAGATAAAGTTTTAGCCGCCTCTACAGCAGGTCCAACCAATGAGCCACAGGCGATAATTGTAACATCAGAACCATCTACCAAGGTAGTAGATTTACCTGGCACAAAAGAATAGCCTTCTTTAGTTACATCATCTACACCAGCACGACCCAAACGAACGTATACTGGGCCGTTATAAGATGCAGCCCATTCGATAACAGCCTCTGTTTCGCGCTCATCAGCAGGTACCACTACGGTCATATTTGGCAATGTACGCATGCAAGAAATATCCTCTAAACTTTGATGCGTTGCACCATCCTCACCAACAGTAATGCCCGCATGTGTAGCACAAACTTTAACGTTTAATTTTGGATAGCATACAGCATTGCGAATTTGTTCAAACGCACGACCTGTTGCGAACATGGAGAAAGAAGATACAAATGGAATCTTACCTGCCGCTGCAAGTCCAGCACCAACAGAAATCAAGTTTTGCTCTGCAATACCTACATTAAAGAAACGTTCTGGGCACACAGCTTTAAATGTATCTGTTTTAGTAGATTTGGATAAATCCGCATCTAGTACGATAATATTAGTATTCTCTTTACCAATGCGAGCTAGCGCATTACCATATGCTTCACGTGTTGCTTTACCCATTATTGCACCCCCATAATTTCATTAACAAAGGCTACACCTTGCTCTTCACTTGGTGCTTTACCATGCCAGCCTGCTTGACCTTCCATCTCTTCAACGCCTTTACCCTTTACAGTATGCATTACAATACATGTTGGGCCTTCTGTGAAAGCCTTCGCAGCTTCAATAGCATTATGAAGTTCATCAAAATCATGACCATTAACTTCAATAACATTCCAATTGAAAGCTCTGAACTTTTCTGGAATTGGCAATGGAGAAAGTACTTTTGTAATATCACCATCAATTTGAAGACCATTAAAATCGACAAAAGCTGTCAAATTATTCAGTTTATAAAAGCCAGCAAACATTGCAGCTTCCCACACTTGACC
>CAKQBP010000108.1 GCA_934216375.1 uncultured Veillonella sp. | reverse complement strand
CCATACAAATCTCTATCATTGTAGAAGATTGTACCTGTAGTATTGCCATCTTTATAAACTAAAGACGCATTATTTTTAGTATCTTTATAAGCATATGTTGTAGAGTGAAGCTTTTGCTTAATAGGATTCGTTTCTGTACTCAACTGTCCAAAAGAAGAATTACCTTCAAAGCGACTAAAGTTCAAAGTCAACTTATCATTTAATTTACCGCTCATAAATATACCTAAGGAATTCCCTTTGTTACGAGCTGTATAATATTCATAGCCTCTAGCATAAGCACCGATATCGGAGCGGATAGGGGTTTCTGGATCTTGAGCACCAAAGAAGTTACGCTCCACACCAATTAAGAAGCGAGGCGTGCCATAGTTAATTTTATAAGTTTGGCGACCCATATTACCAAAACCTACCGTAGCAGAGCCCCCTTCTTTACTTGGAGTCTTAGTAATTACATTGATAACACCACTCATAGCATCAGCGCCATATAAAGCAGAGGCTGCACCTTTTAATACTTCAATGCGTTCAATAGAGCTAGTCGGAATAGAGCTAAGGCCGCCCTTGCCATTGAGGTTCATCGGTACCCCATTCATGAGAATCAAGGATCCCCGTTCAAGGCCACGGATATTCACACGGCTATCCATAGCCCCATATTCAAGACCGGATGCACCATAGGAAAAAGACGTAATGCCTGGTACCATATTAACTGCATCAAATGCATTTTTAGCACCGCTATTAGCTAAGTCCTTTTGAGTAATAACATCCATCGCAGCCGGCGTATCTAAATCTAAAAGAGCCATGCGATTTGCTGTTACATTAATAGTATGGATTTCAGATACTCCATTAGTTTCACTAGACACAACTGTAGCGGAAGTCTTATCAGCACTTACCTCTGCTGCATATCCATTCACAGACAATCCTATCAATGCTAAACCCACAAGTATAGATATACGATGCTTAATTTGTTGTCTCATACCAAATGCCTCACTTAACACATATATACATTCACACAATTATATAAACTACATATTTGTATTATTACACATTTATTTGGCCCGCACAAAACCCATACCCCTACCGCTACTGCATTCTCGGGGGATTGTATCATTAATACATATTAAAATTTTTGTGTATAACTTAATTCATAATTGAATGGTGCATCCCAGTATTCATAATCTCCATTGGATACCACATTATGACGATTCAAAAGATTGCGTGCATCGAGGCGTAATGTAGAATCTTTGTTAAAGTGATACCCAACGTAAGCATTCCAAAGAGCAATGTTAGGATTCAAGCCGCCATCACGATTGCGCAAACGTTTGGTAACAAAGCTAAAGGATGTACCAGCTTCCCAGGTTGGGCTTTTATAATGAATGCCGGTTGTAAACTGTAACTTAGGAGCCGCTTGCTTCCAATAGGTTTCATTCATTTCCTTTTGTTTTGGATTAGAATAAGAACCACTTACACTCATTTTGAGTCGATCTGACAAATGTCTACTATACTCAGCTTCAATCCCAACATTGTGGAACTTACCACCGTTTACGCGAACGGTTGGGCGACCATTTACATCAGGTTGCCATTGGAAGAAGTTCTTGAAGTCCATGTAGAACACGTCCACCTTCCAGCTATCCTTCTTATTAAGACGTTTATAACCTAATTCATAGTTCCAACCCTCTTCAGGCTTAAGATTTTTACCACTTACTGCTGTGTATTGGCGGTTCACGCTACGGAATGAATCACTCAAGCTAGGCATCGTGTAAGCTTTCCCTATATTTAAGTACATGGAGGAAGCTTTATTGATGGTGTGCAACAATTGGAACTGAGGCGTTAATACATGTTGGTCCTTAATAGGATCACTAATGGCTGTATAACGCAAGCCCAAAATGGCAGTCCATTTGGGATTGATTTCACGAGAATAGCTACTGTACACCGCATAGGTGTTACGATGAGGCCGTGTATACACAGGGGCCTGTGTGGCGCGATAGATTTCTTGCTTACCTGTAACACCAGCAATCAAATAATCCTTACCGCCTCTAAAGTCCCATTCATGTTGTACATCTATACCATATTGACGAGCTACATAACTGGTTTCGGTCGGCTTGAACTGTTTAGCACTATGAACACGGCTTTCACCACGCATAGTACGGTCATTATAAAACAATGTTCCCGTCGTATTATCATCTTTATAAATCAAAGATGCATTATTACGGTCATCCTTGTAATGATATGTCGTAGAATGACGAGCCTGTCTCACAGGATTTCTTTCTGTACTAATCAAACCAAAGGAGGAACGGCTTTCAGCGCGAGTATAATTTAAGGTTATCTTATCTGAAAGCTTACCGCTCATGAACACACCTAAGGAGTTACCTTTATTGCGCGTAGTGTAGTAATCATAACCCTTGCGGCCTGTATAGTCATACCGCACCGGTGTAGATGGATCTTGAGTCCCCCAGTATTTTCTATCGATACCAACGAGGAATCGATCAGTACCATAAGAAATATCAAATCTCTTGGAGCCTCGATTACCTACAGCTACCGTAGCAGAACCGCCCTCTTTTGACGGCGTTTTTGTAATAATATTTATAACGCCACCTAAAGCTTCTGCGCCATATAAGGTAGAGGCCGCCCCCTTTACAACTTCGATGCGCTCAATGGCACTGGTAGGTATAGAGCCAATTCCGCTCTTACCATTTAAGTTCATAGGTACACCGTTTACAAGAACAAGTGCACCGCGATCGAGACCACGAATATTCGTACGGCTATCCATGCCACCAAAATCTGCGCCAGACGCACTAAAGGAGTTAATGGTTACACCCGGTACATTAGCGACCGCATCAAAAGCCGTCTTAGCACCGCTATTTTGTATATCCTCTTGGGTAATAACAGAAGTCGATACTGGTGTATCTAAATCTAATAACGATGTACGATTAGCGGTAACATTTATGGTAACTTCTTCCTCATTATTGTTCATTGTTACATCTGCAGCATAACTATTAATTGACATAGTAGTTAATGCCATAAGCACTGCTACATAGACTTGTTTATTCATTCGTTTCATCATCCACGCCTCTTTTTTCAATTATTCCATATTATATATAATATTTAATCGTCCATTTGGTAATGTTTGTACCGTGGCGGACACGCCGTAGATGTGTCGGATGGTCTCCTCTGTCAATACTTCGTGAGGGGTCCCTGTACACACTACGGAACCGTCTTTTAACGCAATGAGACGATCACAATAGATGGCTGCTAGATTCAAATCGTGAATAGCAGCCACTACGGTTGCATCAAGGCGTTTTACAATCGTCATCAGTTCCAGCTGATACTTAATATCTAGATGGTTTGTCGGCTCGTCTAGCACTAGGCATTCTGTGCGTTGTGCCAAGGCACGCGCTAAGATAACGCGCTGCTGCTCACCACCAGATAAGGTATTAAAACTGCGACTTTCAAAATCACTAAGTCCTACTTGAGCCAATGCATGTCGGGCGATTTCATAGTCATCAATTTGATCTCTATCGAGCAACCCTTTATAAGGGGAACGGCCCATGAGAACCATTTCAAGGACGGAAAAATCAAAGTTAACCGTACTATGCTGTGCCACTACAGCCATTTTTAAGGCTGTATCACGATGGCTTAAAGAACTCATTTCAGTGCCATCAAAGAAAATCTTGCCATTGTTAGGTTGAAGCACGCGGTATAAACATTTTAAAAACGTACTTTTACCGCTACCATTAGGCCCAATAATACCAACAAATTCCTTATCTCTTATGTGAAGGGAAATATCTTGGAGAATTGATTTCTGACCAAAAGACACTTTCACATTATTTGTTTGAATATTCATTATTCCCCTCCAAATCCGTAGTTCTTACGCACCAACATATACACAAAGGTCGGCGCACCAATGAGAGAAATGAGAATGCCGATTGGCAATTCTGCGTGAGGAATAATACATCGGCACAAGCCATCAGCGATGACGAGGAAAATACTGCCCCCTAATGCGCTGAACGGAATCAAAGTCCAGTGATTTGTACCGATGGTCATACGCACCAAATGAGGAATCAAGAGCCCTACAAAGCCAATCATGCCCGCCGCGTACACCACAAAGCCAATGATAAGAGAGCTAATAATCAAGTAAACTTGTCGATATCTATGCAAATCGCGACCTAAGGTAATAGCCACCTCATCGCCGAGGAGCATCATGTTTAAAATTCTGCTTTGAGACCAGAAAAAGATGATGCTCACGAGGACAACAATAGCGATAAACGGCAACATATCCCATTTAGCGCCCGCAAAGCTACCCATCAACCAGTACGTAATGGTTTGGATGCCTTCCTTATCGTCCGCTAAATAGACCACAAAACTAGAGAAGGAGCTACATACGGCGCTTAATGCCAAGCCCCCTAAAATCAATTTCACCGAATTTGGTCGGCCCCCTAAATTTGAGATAAACAACACGCCGAAGGAAATCGCCATGGCCCCGATAAAGGCCATAACGCCGACGAAGTTCTCACCGAACATAACGCCTATACCAAATAAAATAGCTACCGTAGCACCGAGAGATGCGCCAGAGGAAATCCCCAGGATGTAAGGATCTGCCAGTGGATTCTTAACGATGGCCTGCATGATAACGCCAGATACGGCAAGACCTGCCCCAATAATGGCAGCCATCAACAACCGCGGCATACGTAGTAACCAAATAATGGTCTGCTCTGGGCCATTCATAGGATCATCGATAGCCAATGGGCTAGAAAATTGATCTATGACAATATTGAAAATTTGAGAAAGTGAAAACTGTACTGTACCAACAGAAAGTCCCCATAGAATGGCTACTGCTAGCACCCCTATGAGGACAAATCCGCCAGCAGTATATCCAATACGTTGTAGCATACTGCTCCTTTATTAATGAATTAAATCAGGTACCCCTTCTGGATATAGATTAGGGTACAACCCATGCGATACGATGTCGATGCCATCGGATAAGCGAATCCCTGGACTATATACAGCAAGCAATGGCAAGAAATGAACGCGCTTATTGCGCAACGCATTAACACCTTGTAAACCTGGCTGCGTTAATACATAGTTCATAATCACATCTGCTTGGCTATATTCGCCATCAGATACAATCAAGAATATAACATCCGGATTCTGTTCAATTACATCCTCCATACTAATAGACGGCGTTTCTGTGTCAATTACATCGGCGTGCAAGGAATCCCCTATATTACCGGCTAATGTCTTATGTCCATACAATCGAAAATGCTTGCCTTCCACCT